>NZ_JADYVV010000093.1:0-29681 GCF_020194035.1 Bradyrhizobium sp. BRP56 | reverse complement strand
ATGGCCGCATGACCGTCGCCGACGATTTTGTCGTCGCTCTGGTCGGGCTACGCCCTCCCGACGCAACGACAAAATCGTAAAGCCCCGCGTTCAGCATAACCCGGCAGGAATCCACTTAAATCCAGCGCGGCGCTGTCCAAACAACCGGGGCCAGCTCTGTCCTGGATAAGACTATGGCGACATAAGAGAACTGGGACACTGATCTAATTCAGTTCTCATGGTGTCTCCGTTTTGCTCCGCTGCCTCCAACTGACACGGCCGACCAAACTATCGATCGAGGGCCAAAACAGCAGCACGATCGCCAGTGTCGTGATGGTGCCGACCAGGCCGTTCGACCAGAACACCTTCATATCGCCGCCGGAGCCGATCATCGAGAGGCGGAACGCATCCTCGGCGCGGTTGCCGAGCACCAATGCGAGGGTGAACGGCGCGAGCGGGATCCCGATCTTCTTGAAGACATAGCCGACGACGCCGAAGCCCAGCATCAGCCAGATATCGAACATCGCGTTCTGGATCGCATAGGCACCGATCGCGCAGGACACCACGATCATCGGGGCTACCGCCGCGAACGGCACGCGCAGGATCGAGGCGAAGATCGGCACCGTGGTCAGCACCAGCACCAGGCCGACGACATTGCCGAGATACATCGAGGCGATCAGGCCCCAGACGAAATCCTTGTGCTCGACGAACAGCAGCGGCCCCGGGTTGAGGCCCCATACCATCAGGCCGCCGAGGAGGATCGCAGCGGTCCCCGAGCCGGGAATGCCGAGCGCCAGCATCGGCAGCAGCGCCGAGGTGCCTGAGGCATGCGCGGCGGTCTCCGGCGCGAACACGCCCTCGATCCGGCCCTTGCCAAAGCTCTCCTGATCCTTGGCGAAGCGCTTGGCGAGGTTGTAGCCCATGAAGGAGGCCGCGATCGCGCCGCCCGGCGTGATGCCGAGCCAGCAGCCGATCACCGACGAGCGCAGCAGCGTCACCCAGTATTTCGGCAGATCCTTCCACACCGAGAGCACGACGCGTAGGCTGATGCCGGCGGCGTGTCCACGCAGCGCGAGGCGCTCCTCCATCGTGAGCAGGATCTCGCTGATGCCGAACAGGCCGATGACGGCGACGAGGAAGTTGATGCCGCGCAAGAGCTCAGCGGAGCCGAACGTCATGCGCAGCTGCCCGGACACCGTATCCATGCCGACGCCGGCAAGCAGCAGCCCGAGCGACATCGAGATCACCGTCTTGTGCTTGGCCTCGCGGCCGAGGCCGACGAAGGAACAGAAGGTCAGGAGATAGACGGCGAAGAATTCCGGCGGGCCGAACCTCAGCGCAAACGACGAGATCATCGGCGCCAGGAAGGTGATCAGCAGCACCGCGACCAGCGAACCGACGAAGGACGAGGTGAACGCCGCAGTGAGCGCTTCGGCTGCCCTGCCCTGCTGCGCCATCGGATAGCCGTCGAAGGTGGTCGCGACCGACCAGGCTTCGCCCGGGATGTTGAACAGGATCGAGGTGATGGCGCCGCCGAACAGCGCGCCCCAGTAGATGCACGACAGCATCACGATCGCGGACGTCGGATCCATCGTGAAGGTCAGCGGCAGCAGGATCGCGACCCCGTTGGGGCCGCCAAGCCCGGGCAGCACGCCGACGAAGATGCCGAGCACCAGCCCGACCATCATCAACAGCAGCGTCTTCCACGTCAAAAGGACGGCGAAGCCGTGCAGCAGGAGACCGAAGGCTTCCATGTTTCGAAATCCTGTCGGTTCGCTAGCGGCCGAGAGCCGCTTCGAGCGGTCCCTTTGGCATGATGACGTCGAACGCGACGTCGAACGTTATGAACATCGCGGCGGTGAAGACGAAGGCGGTCAGCAGCGACTTCCACAGCGCGATCTTGCCGACGAGGCGCATGAAGCCAGCGATCAAGAGAAAGCTCGCGACATAGAGGCCGAGATATTGGGTGGCGAGGCAGAACAGCAATGTCGGCACGAACACCGCCATCACCCGGCGAAGCTGGGACCGGGTGACAAAGGTCTCGGCGGCTTCCCGGCGCGAGAGGAAGGCCGCGCCAAGACCATAGAGGCTGGCACCGCCGAGGATGACCGAGAGGTAGAACGGAAAATAGCCCGGCTGCGGACCGGTCGAGTCCCACGACGCGCCGGTGCGCCAATTGTCCCAGCCGAGCACCACGGCGAGCGCAAGCAACAGCAACGACACGACGACGTCGACGACGCCGGTGCTGACAACCGCCGGCGAGTTATCTTCAGGTGCGGTCGGATCGTCGACGACGATCTCAAGTTCGGTATTGGACATGGATGAGACGGTCTGGGTTGCGAGGGCGACGATTGGGATAGCGTGCAGATGCAACCACCGTCAATGCAGCCTTCAGCTAAACAGTGGAACGTTCGGGAAAGGCGCTCGCAAGTGCAGCACGCTCCGGCTTGAGAACACCGCGCTCGGTGATCAATCCGGTCACCAGCCGCGCCGGCGTCACGTCGAAGCCGAAATTGGCCACCGACGAGCCGTCCGGAACCACGCGCACGGTTTCGATCCGGCCATCCGCCGTGCGTCCCGTGAGGTGCGTCACCTCGGCGGCCGCGCGCTGCTCGATCGGAATCTGCCTGACGCCGTCATCGATACTAAAGTCGATGGTCGGCGACGGCAGCGCAACATAGAACGGCACGCTGTTGTCGTGGGCCGCGAGCGCTTTCAGATAGGTCCCGATCTTGTTGCAGACGTCGCCATTGGCGGCGACGCGATCGGTCCCGACGATCGCGAGATCAACCATGCGATGCTGCATCAGATGGCCGCCGGTGTTGTCGGGGATCACGGTGTGCGGCACGCCGTGGTGACCGAGTTCCCAGGCGGTGAGCGAAGCGCCCTGATTGCGCGGACGCGTCTCGTCGACCCAGACGTGGACCGGAATGCCGCGATCGTGCGCCTGGTAGATCGGCGATGTCGCCGTTCCCCAATCCACGGTTGCAAGCCAGCCGGCGTTGCAATGCGTCAGGACGTTTACCACCTCGCCCGGCTTCTTGGTCGCGGCGATCGTCTCGATCAGGCCGAGCCCGTGACGGCCGATCTCGCGGTTGATCTCGACATCCTCATCGGCGATCTCGCGCACGCGGGCATAGGCCGCCTCGGCGCGGGCCGAAGCCGCGAGCGGCGCCAGCGCGCGCTGCATCTCGTCAACGGCCCATTTCAGATTGATCGCGGTCGGCCGGGTCGCAAGCAGCATCTTGCCGGCGCGCTCGAGCGCCGCATCCGACGCATCGGCGCGCATGGCAAGCGCCATGCCATAGGCTGCGGTGGCGCCGATCAGCGGCGCGCCGCGGACCAGCATCGAGCGGATCGCCTCGCCGGCCTCGTCCGCGGTGGTGAGTTTGGCGACGATGAATTCATGCGGCAACCGGCGCTGATCGATCGCGCCGACCGACCAGCCGTCGGGCTCGAGCCAGATGCTGCGAAAATGTCGTCCATCGACTTTCATGTCCTATGCCCTTCGCGTCGCGCGCTCGCTAGAGGACTTGCTCACGACCGTAACACCCGTCCGGCGACGGCATCGAGCTTGGCCAGCAGCTGCGGATCGCGGGCCGCGGGCGCCGTGATCAGCGCGGTATCAAGTGCCCGATCCGAACCGACCGGGCACGGCTCGTGCTCGCGAGGGAAATCCCGCGCCAGCCGCGCGACAAGCGCCTTTGCTTTCTCGGCGTTCGAATTCAGCACACGGATGATATCCTGCACCGTCACGGCATCATGCGCCGGATGCCAGCAATCGAAATCGGTGACCATCGCCACGCTGGCGTAGCAGATCTCGGCCTCGCGGGCGAGTTTGGCTTCCGGCATGTTGGTCATGCCGATCACCGAATAGCCCTGCGCCTTGTAGGTCAGGCTTTCGGCGAGCGAGGAGAACTGCGGCCCCTCCATGCAGAGGTAGGTGCCGCCGCGGGCGAACGCGATGTCTTCGGCCTCGGCAGCGGCGGCGAGATGCCTCGCCAGCAACGGCGACACCGGATGCGCCATCGAGACATGCGCGACGCAGCCCTTGCCGAAGAACGAGCTCTCGCGCTTGTGGGTGCGATCGACGAACTGGTCGACCAATACAAAAGTGCCCGGCGGCAGCTCTTCCTTGAACGAACCGCACGCGGACAGCGCGACGAGGTCCGTGACCCCCGCCCGCTTCAGCACATCGACATTGGCGCGATAGTTGATGTCGGACGGCGACAGCGCGTGTCCATGGCCGTGGCGCGGCAGGAACACGATCGGCAGCCCCGCCATCTCGCCGCGTCGGAGCGGCGCGGACGGCTCGCCCCAGGGGCTTGTGATCGCCTCCTCGCGGACATTTTCCAGGCCGGGCAGATCGTAGATGCCGGATCCGCCGATGATGCCGAGAACGGCTTTGGTCATGATCGCTCCTCACGGTCCCGCAACGGCGCCGGAGGGGTGACCGAGCCCAATCGGGCTCGCCGGACGTTCGGCCATACTGCGGCGCAGTAATCACCGCGCCGGTGCCACTTGCAAGGCAATTCCAAGCTAACAGGAAAGCAGCCGGCCCAGTCATTCCGGGGCACCCGAAGGGTGAACCCGGAATCTCAAGATTCCGGGTTCGATGCTTCGCATCGTCCCGGAATGACGGCGGATCCGCTACTTCGCGACGAACCCTGCGGCGTTCATCAGCGACGCATTCTGCTTGTCGTCATCCTCGAGGAACTCGACCATGTCCTTGCCCGTGAGGAAGATCGGCTTCAGCGCCTGCTTCTCCATGTAGTCCTTGTATTCCGGCGTTTGCGTCACCTTCTGGAACAGGTCGACATAGAACGCCTGCTGCTCCTGCGTGACCTTGCCCGGCAGGAACATCGCGCGCAGCATCAGGTACTGCACGTCGAGCCCCTCCTCCTTGCAGGTCGGGATGTCGTTCCAGGATTGCGTGTCGGTGACCTTGGTCTTGTAGGAGATGCGCTCCTTGTCGAACACGCAGAGCGCGCGAACCTGTCCGGCGCGCCAGACTTCGAGGTTCTCGCTGGGATTGTTGACATTGGACTCGGTGTGGCCGCCGACCAGCTGGGTCGCGGCCTCGCCGCCGGACTTGTACGGCAGGTAGGAGAACTTTGCGCCGGTCTTCTGCTCCATGAAGACGGTCAGCACGTGATCCTCGCGCTTGGAGCCCGTGCCGCCCATCTTGAACGGCGCGCTCGCCGCCTTCGCGGCAGCGATGAACTCCTTCACGGTCTTCGGACCGGAGGCGTTGTCCCACAACACGAACTGGTCGAGCGCGATGACCGACACCGGGGTGAGGTCGCGCCAGTTGAACGGAATCTTGGCCGACAGCGGCAGCATGTAGATCAGCGAATAGGCGATCAGCACTTTGTTGGGATCACCCTCGCTGGACTTCATGTACATCAGTGCTTCCGCACCTGACGCGCCGCCCTTCAGCGACACCACCATCGGCTGCTTCATCAGATTGTTCTTCTGGATCGCCGCCTGCATCATGCGCGCCATCTGGTCTGAGGCGCCGCCGGCACCGGCCGCGACCACGATTTCGACCGGCTTGCTCGGCTCCCAGCCGGCAAAGGCCGGCGTGCTCAGCAAGAGGGCCGCGATTGCAGCCGTGGTTTTTACAATCTGTCCCACGTGTTTCTTCCCTATCTATTTGTTCGGCTTGGCAAAACCTGCGAGGTAGCGGGCTCGGGCTCGCGTCATTGTGCCAAGAATGAAGGTGAGTTCAAGCCGCGAACTGCCGCATGGCCTATGACTTTGGAATGAGGTGGGGACGCTCCGGACCAACAATCAAAACAGCGCGGAGTCCGTCTCGTGCCCACGCTTTCTGACAACGGGGATCAATGCGAAAAGTGCGCTTTCCGCCAGGATTCCAGGACGACCGTTACTTGCCCTTGAAGTTGGGCGCGCGCTTGTTGAGGAAGGCGTCCATGCCCTCGCGGAAATCCTCGCTCATATAGGCGCGCAGGATCAGGTCCTCGCCCTCCTCGCGCGACAGCGTGCGGCGGATGCGGCGCACCGCTTCCTTGGTCACCTCTAACGTGATCGGCGCATGGCCGGCGACGAGCTTCGCCGTCTCGGTGGCGCGGCGCTGCAACGTTTCCACATCGGGGACGACTTCGTTCAACAGCCCGAGCGCCAGCGCCTCGGGTGCCTCGACGAGGCGCGCCTTGAAGATCAGATCCTTGGTCCGCGCCGGACCGATCAGCGACACCAGCCGCGAGATGTTGGACATCGAGAGGCAGTTGCCGAGCGTGCGCGCGATCGGGAAGCCGATCCGCGTCGCCTCGGTACCGATCCGGATATCGCAGCAGGCAGCGATGCCGGCGCCGCCGCCGGTACACGCGCCGGCGATCGCCGCGATCACAGGCACCCGGCACTGCTCGAGCGTACCCAGCACGCGATCGATCCGCGCCTCATAGTCGAGCGCATCCTGCGCCGTCTTGAACGCGCGGAACTGCGAGATGTCGGTGCCCGAGGCGAACGCCTTGTCGCCGGCACCGGTCATGATCAGCGCCTTGATGGAGTGATCCTGATTGATGTTCTCGCAGATCGTCGCCATCTGCTCGTACATTGCAAAGGTCAGCGCATTGCGCGCCTGCGGCCGGTTGAACGTGATGCGCGCGATCCCGTCCTCGACGGAATAGATCAGGTCTTCGGTCGAAGTGACGGGCGCGTTCATGTCTCGCTCTTTCTGTTGTTTGCGATTCGATTTCAGGCGACGGCTCTCTAGGCCACAGCCTTGGACGCCTGCGAAGCTTCGCGTCCCTTCAAGACTTCCATCGCCGCCAGCACGCCACCGCCACGATGCGGCACCTTGGCCAGATCAAGGCCCATCTCGACGCCGGACAGCGTGCCCATCAGCATCAGGTCGTTGAAGTGGCCGATATGCCCGATCCGGAACACCTTGCCCTTGACCTTGTTGAGGCCGGTGCCGAGCGACATGTCGAAGTTCTCCAGCACGACCTTGCGGAAGTGGTCGGCGTCGTGGCCGTCAGGCACCCGCACCGCTGTCAGCGCCGGCGAGTGCGCACCCTGCTCCTGGCACTGCGTCTCGAGGCCCCAGACCTTGATCGCCGCGCGCGTCGCCTCGCTGTGGCGCTTGTGGCGGGCGAAGACGTTCTCGAGCCCCTCTTCCTCCAGCATCTTCACGGCCTCGCGCAGGCCGAACAGGAGGTTGGTCGCCGGCGTATACGGCCAGGTGCCGGCCTTGTTGATGTTGATGACTTCCTGCCAATCCCAATAGGAGCGCATGCCCGGATTGGCCTTGGCCACCGCGAGCGCCTTCTCGGACACGGCGTTGAAGCCGAGGCCGGGCGGCAGCATCAGTCCCTTCTGGGAGCCGGCAATGGAGACATCGATGCCCCAGGCATCATGCTCATATTCCAGCGAGCCGAGGCCGGAGATGGTGTCGACCATCAAGAGCGCTGGATGCTTCAGCGTGTCGAGGATCTTGCGGACGTCGCGCGGATAGGTGACGCAGGCGGTCGAGGTCTCGTTATGGACGACGCAGACGGCCTTGATCTTGTGCGCCTTGTCGGCGGACAGCCTGGCCTCGATCTGCTCGAGGTCGGCGCCGTGGCGCCAGTCGCCCGCGATAAAATCGACGTCGAGCTTGAACTTGTCGGCAATGCCATGCCACAGCACGGCGAACTGGCCGGTCTCGCACATCAGAACCTTGTCGCCGGGCTGCAGCGTGTTGACGATCGCGGCCTCCCAGGCGCCGGTCCCCGACGACGGGTAGATGATCACGGGCTGCTTGGTCCGGAACACACGCTGCATTGCAGAAAGCACGGCAAAACCGATCTCGGCAAACTCGGGACCGCGATGGTCCATGGTCGGCATATCCATGGCCCGCAGCACCCGGTCCGGCACGTTGGTCGGTCCCGGAATCTGCAGAAAATGCCTTCCAGTATGCACGGTCATGAGCGTCTTTCCCGGTCTCGTCTTTCGTGGTGAGCCGCTCGCATATCACTATTCGCCGGGTTTGTCCTAGGCCCGGCGGGGGTCCGTCATGCATATCTGACGGCGCTCCGTCGGGGCCGGCAGCGCCTTATTCGGCGGCCACCACCTTGCCCGGCGCCACCAGTTCGCCGGTCTCCTCGAACGGCCGCTCGGGGTGCATCAGGAACGCCGAGAAGCCGCCGACCAGCAGCAGGCCCATCGACATCAGGAACGGCAGGTACCAGTTTCCGGTGGCGTCGATGACGAAGCCGGCGACCAGCGGCGAGACGATAGCCGCGAACGCCGAGCCGGTGTTCATGATCCCGGCCGCGGTGCCGGAATATTTCGCCGCGATGTCCATCGGGATCGACCACATCGGCCCGATCACGAGCTCGGCACAGAAGAAGCCGGCCGACAGGCAGAGCGCCACCACCGTGATGTCGTGAACGAACAGGATCGGCATCAGCGACAGCAGCGCGCCGGCGAAGCCCACGATCGTCACGCTGAGTCGCGCCAGCCGCACATTGCCGGTGCGCTCAAGAATGCGGTCGGAGATGACGCCGCCAATGCTGTCGCCGACGACGCCGGCAAAGAACACGCCGGATGCGAACAGCGCCGAGTTCTTGAGATCGAGGCTGTAGTTGTTCTTGAAGAACAGCGGCAGCCAGTTGAGGTAGAGCCACAGGCACCAGCCGTAGCAGAAATAGGTCAGCGTCACCGGCCACATCCGCTGCAGCAGCGGTCCCCACGGCACCTTTGGCCGCTCGCCCTGCGGACGCGGCGGCAAGGTCGCAAGCTCGGCCGCGGTGATCGAGCCATGGTCCCTCGGCTCGTTACGGAAGTACCAGACCCACGCAATGCCCCAGATGAGGCTGACAACGCCGAGCACGACGAATGCGCCGCGCCAGGTCAGCCAGAGGATCAGGAGCGCGACCACCGGCGGGGTGATGGCATTGCCGAGCCGCGCGAATGAATGCGTCAGGCCTTGCGCGAAGCCGCGGCGGTTCGCCGGCGTCCAGTACTGCATCGCGCGCGCTGCGGTCGGAAACGTCGCGCCTTCGCCGAACCCCAGCGCGAAACGCGCGACAAACAGCGCGGCAAGGCCATGGACAAAGCCGGTCATGATGGTCGCGGCAGCCCAGATCACGCCGCACCAGAACAAGGTCTGGCGCGGCCCGAAGCGATCGGCGACCCAGCCGCCGATCACCTGGAACAGCAGGTACGGATAGGCGAATGCCGAGAACACCAGACCGAGCTCGGTATTGGACAGGCCGAGCTCCTTCTGGATCTCGCCGGCCGCGGTGCCGATGTTCACGCGGTCCACATAGGTGATGAAGTACATCACGCAGAGCATGGCCAACACGACATGGGTGGCCTTGAACCGAAGCCTCATATCATCCCCTCCCCCGATCCGCGATTGTTCTGAGTTCGTTGCGCTGCGGATGCCGTGGCTGCCAGAGCTTCGGTTCCGATTGAATCAGAACCGAAGCTCCAGGTTTTTGTTGACGCGTTTTCTTCACGCGAACCGGCGTCCACTGAAAACGCTCTAAGTGCTGACCACCTTCAGATGCGACGACGCGTTGCGCTGGTCGCGCTGCTCGAGAAGCCGCATCGCGGCCTCGACACCGCCCGGGCGATGCGGGACCCCGGCGACCGACAGCCCCATCTCAACGCCGGTCAGCGCGCCAAGCAGCGTCAGCTCGTTGCACTCGCCGAGATGACCGATGCGGAACACCTTGCCCGCGACCTTCGACAGGCCGGCACCGAGCGACATGTTGAAATTGTCGAGCACGACCTTGCGGAACTGATCGGCATCATGGCCGGGCGGCATCATCACCGCGGTCAGCACCGGCGAGAATTCCGAGGGCTCCTGGCACAGCACCTCGAGCCCCCACTGATTGACGGCGGCGCGCGTGGCGGCGGCCAGTCGCTTATGGCGGGCGAACACGTTGTCGAGCCCCTCCTCCAGCAGCATCGCGATGGCCTCGCGCAGCCCGTAGAGCAGGTTCGTCGCCGGCGTATAGGGGAAGAAGCCCTTGGCGTTCGGCTTCAGCATTTCCTCCCAGTCGAAATAGGAGCGCGGCATCTTATTGGTGCGCGACGCGGCGCGCGCCTTGTCCGAGATGGCGTTGAAGCCGAGGCCCGGCGGCAGCATGAAGCCCTTCTGCGAGCAGCTGACGCTGACGTCGACTTTCCACTCGTCGTGCCGGTAATCGACCGAGCCGAGCGAGGAAATGGTGTCGACCATCAGAAGCGCCGGATGCAAGGTGCGGTCGATCGCGGCCCGGATGTCCGCGATCCGGCTGGTCGCGCCGGTCGAGGTCTCGTTGTGGACGACCATCACCGCCTTGATGCTGTGCGCCGTGTCCGCGGCGAGCCTTGCTTCAATCTGGGCGGGGTCGGCGCCGCGGCGCCAATCGCCCGGCATGAAGTCCACCTCGATGCCGAACCGGCCGGCCATCTGCCGCCACAGGGTGGCGAAGTGGCCGGTCTCGACCATCAGGACCTTGTCGCCGGGCGACAGCGTGTTGACGATGGCGGCCTCCCAGGCGCCGGTCCCGGACGACGGGAAGATCACCACCGGCCCCTTGGTCTGAAACACCTTCTGGCTACCCTCGAGCACGGCCCGGCCGAGCGCGGCGAATTCGGCGCTGCGGTGGTCGATGACCGGCATGTCCATCGCGCGAAGAATGCGATCCGGGACCGAGCTCGGCCCTGGAATCTGCAGAAAATGGCGCCCTTGATGCATGAGAACCTCCCAATCGCCGGATTTCGGCTCCTCTACCAGCTATTTTGCATTCATTTTTTGTCTTTTCAATCCAATCTTGGTATTCGATCGAGAGCATCGACGCGACCGCGCCGGCAAATTATTGTTCAGAATATGAAATCCGCGATTCCCGAAGCCGGAGTTCCAATCACCCCGCCCGCCGCCGGCAATGGCAGCGACCGCCAGGAGGCCTCGCTACACGGCGAAATCCTGCTGCGGCTCCGCGACTATGTGGTGGAGGGCAACATTCCCGAGGGCGCCCGCGTTCCCGAGCGGCAGCTCTGCGAGATGCTGGGTATCTCAAGGACGCCGCTGCGCGAAGCGCTCAAGGTGCTGGCCGCCGAGGGCCTGATCGAGCTGTTGCCCAACCGCGGCGCGCGGGTGCGCCGGCTGAGCCCACGCGACCTCGAGGAATTGTTCGACGTCATGGCCGGGCTCGAGAGCCTCGCCGGACGACTGGCGTGCGAGATCATCACCGACGAGGAAATCGTCGCGATCGAGCGCCTGCATTACGAGATGTACGCCCATTACCTGCACCGCGACATGCACCGCTATTTCCAGACCAACCAGCAAATCCACGAAAGCATCGTTGCGGCCGCGCGCAACGAGACGCTGAAGGCGACCTACGCCAACTTCGCCGGCCGGATTCGCCGCGTGCGCTATTCCGCCAATTTCGCCCGCAAGCGGCAGCGCTGGGCCGAGGCGATGCGCGAGCACGAGGCGATCCTCGATGCGCTGCGCCGGCGCGCGGCAAGCGAGCTCAGCGACATCCTGTTCCAGCACCTGCGCAACAAGCGGGCCGCCGCCATCGATCACCTGGCGGAGGGGCCGGACAGCAGCCTGGAGACGACGCCCCAGAACGACTAAAGGGGTCGGCACAAGGATGGCTGGAGGGCAGCCATCCTTGCCATTATGAATTCATAATGTAATACTCACGTCGAGAGAATGCATAATCCATGCAACCTCCCTCGCGTCATGGATCACATCGGATCTGGGATGAAGAACGCCTCCTCGCTCGAACAGCGCCTGCGGTCCGAACTGACCGGCGACGTGTTTTTCGACGCCTTCAACCGCGGCCGCTACGCGACCGACGCCTCGTTCTACCAGATCATGCCGGCGGGCGTGGTGGTGCCGCGAACCGTCGACGAGGCGCTGCGGGCGCTTGCGATCGTCCGCGACGCTGGGCGGATCGTCACCCCGCGCGGCGGTGGCACCTCGCAATGCGGCCAGACCGTCAATGACGGCATCGTTGTCGACCTGTCCAAGCACCTGAACCGGATCCTCTCGCTCGACGTCGAGAATCGGACCTGCGTAGTCGAGCCCGGCATCGTGCTCGACGACCTCAACCGGCAACTCAAGAAGCACGGGCTGTGGTTTCCGGTCGACGTCTCGACCGCGTCGCGCGCCACGATCGGCGGCATGGCCGGCAACAATTCCTGCGGCGGCCGCTCGCTACGCTACGGCACCATGCGCGACAACACGCTGTCGGTGGATGCCGCGCTCGCCGACGGCACGGTGCTGCATTTCGGCGAGGTGCCGCGCGACCTGACGCGGGTCAATTCGTCCGACAGCGGACTGAAGCTGTTTCGCGACATGCTCGATCTCGGCGAGCGCGAGGCGCTCGAGATCGCGGACAAATTCCCCAAGGTGCAGCGCCGCGTCGGCGGCTATAACCTCGACGCGCTGGTGCCGCGCAACGCGCCGAACAACCTGGCGCATCTTCTGGTCGGCTCGGAAGGCACCCTCGCTTTCACGACGCAGGTCGAACTCAAGCTGTGGCCTGTGATCCGCAACAAGGCGCTTGGCGTCTGCCATTTCGGCAGCTTCTACGAGGCGATGGACGCGGCCCAGCATCTGGTCAAGCTGCGGCCCATTGCCGTGGAGCTGGTCGACCGCACCATGATCGCGCTCGGCCGCGAGATCGCGATGTTCCAGCCGATCATCTCGGCGGCGGTGCGCGGCGATCCGGACGCGATCCTGGTGGTCGAGTTCGCGGAAGAGGACCAGGCCGACAATCTCACCCGCCTCAAGCAGCTCGGCGAGCTGATGGCCGACCTCGGCTTCGGCTGGGACAAGCCGCAGCGCAAATGGGGCGGCGTGGTCGAGATCGTCGAGCCCACGCTGCAAACCGGCATCGCCGATTTCCGCGCGGCCGGCCTCAACGTCATGATGTCGATGAAGCAGGAGGGCAAGCCGGTCTCGTTCGTCGAAGATTGCGCGGTGCCGCTGCCGCATCTCGCCGACTACACCGAGCGGCTCAATGCCGTGTTCGCCAAGCACGGTACCCGCGGCACGATGTATGCGCATGCCTCCGAAGGCTGCCTGCATGTGCGCCCGGTGCTCAATCTCAAGCTCGAGAAGGACGTCAAGGCGATGCGCGCCATTGCCGAGGAAGCCTTCGCGATGGTGCGCGAATACAAGGGCTCGCATTCCGGCGAGCACGGCGACGGACTGGTGCGCTCGGAATTCCACGAAGCGATGTTCGGGCAGCGCATCGTGGCCGATTTCCGCGAGGTCAAGCAACGCTTCGATCCGACCAGCACGCTCAATCCGGGCAAGATCGTCGATCCGCCCAAGATGGACGACCGTTCGCTGTTCCGCTTCGCGCCGGATTATCGCGTCGGCGAATTGAAGACGGTGCTCGACTGGTCGGCCTATCCCGGCGCCGGCGGCGGCTTCCAGGGCGCCGTCGAGATGTGCAACAACAACGGCGCCTGCCGGAAGCTCGAAGGCGGCGTGATGTGCCCGTCCTATCGTGCGACGCGCAACGAGAAGGACGTCACCCGCGGCCGCGCCAATACGCTGCGGCTGGCGATCTCGGGCCAGCTGGGTGCGGACGCGCTCGCCTCCGACGAGATGATGGAGACACTGAAGCTCTGCGTCTCCTGCAAGGCGTGCCGCCATGAATGCCCGACCGGCGTCGACATGGCCAAGATGAAGATCGAGGTGCTGGCCGCGCGCGCGGCGACGCACGGTCTGTCGCTGCGCGACCGGCTGGTCGGCTATCTGCCGCGCTATGTCGATCTCGCCTCGCGCCTTGCGCCGATCGCGAACTGGCGCAACCGCAGCCCGCTGCTGCGCGCGCTGCTGGAGAAACTCGCCGGGATCAGCGCCAGGCGCGCGCTGCCGGAATTTCGCAGCGACACGTTCCGGCCCGACGCCGAGGCACTGGGTCCGGCGGATGGCCGCGAAGTGGTGCTGTTCGCCGATACGTTCAACCGCGGCTATGAGCGCGAGAATCTCGACGCTGCGATCGAGGTGCTGGTCGCCGGCGGCTATCGCGTGCATCTGCCGAGGCCATCGGACGGCGGGCGGCCGCCGTGCTGCGGGCGAACGTTCCTGTCGGCCGGACTGGTTGAGCAGGCCCGCGCCGAGCTCGACCGGCTGGTTGCGACCTACGTCCCGTTCGCGGCCCGCGGCGTGCCGATCATTGGTCTCGAGCCGAGCTGCCTGCTGACCTTGCGCGACGAGCTGCTGTCGCTGCGCTCGGATGAGGCCGCCAAGACCGTCAGCGCGCACTCGCTGCTGTTCGAGGAATTTCTGGTGCGCGAGGCCGAGGCCGGGCGCCTTGCTTTGCCGCTCGGCGCGGTCGCCGGCAAGGCCGTGGTGCATGGTCATTGCCACCAAAAATCCTTCGGCGCGTTCAAGCCGGTGGAGAAAGTGCTGCGCCTGGTGCCGGGCCTCGACGTCAAGACCATCGAGTCGAGCTGCTGCGGCATGGCCGGCGCGTTCGGCTATGGCGCCGACACCTATCAGGCCTCGATCGAGATGGCCGAGCTGTCGGTGCTGCCGGCTGTCAGAGGCGCCGATCAGGACACGCTGATCGTGGCCGACGGGACCTCATGCCGGCACCAGATCAAGGACGGCAGCGGGCGGACGCCGCTGCATGTCGCCAGCGTATTGGCGATGAGCCTGAAACGTGCGAAATCGAACTCCGACAGATTGTTACCGACAAAGGAAGAGGCCCATGGCTGAGCTCACTCTCGAAATTGCCCGCAAGATTCTGGATGCCGCGCTGGCCAAGGGGGTCGAGAAGAAGTTCAAGCCGCTGGTCGTCACCATCCTCGACGCGCGCGGCGCCGTGAAGGTGACGGCGGCACAGGACGGCACCAGCCTGATGCGGGCTGAGATCGCCCATGGCAAGGCCTATGGCGCGCTGGCGCTCGGGATGGGATCGCGGGCGCTGTTTCTGCGCGCGCAGGAGCAGGCCTATTTCGTCGACGCCGTGAACACGCTGGCGCAGGGCCGGATGGTGCCGGTCCCCGGCGGTGTCCTGATCATGGACGGCGCGACCCTGCTCGGCGCCGTCGGCGTCAGCGGCGACACCTCGGACCATGACGAGATCTGCGCCGTGGCCGGCATCGAAGCTGCCGGCCTGAAGGCCAACATCGGGTGATAGTACAAAATTGACAAATTTGCACCTGGTGACGAATTGGCATGATGGAAGCGGAGGGACTGATCGAAACAGTCGACCTCCTAACAGCGCACGTCAAATCGCTATCAAACGATGCCTAGGCCACCTACCGCAATCTCGACGCCATCCCGGTCGAGATTGCGCACGATAACTTCTGCCTCTGCATCGACTATGGCCCGCAATTCATTCGCCAGAGGCAAGAGACAGCTAGAATCACATCGCCCACGAGTTCGCGAGCCACCGCCCGCCATTTTGGGTCTCGATCGGGATGGCATCCCTTTGCATAAGCTACAAACTTGCGCGGGGCATTCACTAAATCGGGGGGGCTGACCGTTTGACATCAGATAGACGCTTCGGTCATGCACGAGAAGCCCCCTGGCACAGCGACGGGCGCGGTAAGAGCTGCACCGGGGGAAATAATTGAGATTGTTGGGAATTGCAGCCATTTGCACGGTGGTAGCTGTGTGCGCCGCGTCAAAACAAGAGGTGTTGCACGGCTCGGGAACAGTATGTCGGACAAAACTTGGATGCCCTCATTGTGAGCCAACCCACCAAACACACGGGATGAACAGCGGCCAAACTTCACTCATTCAACAGCCCGACGAGGCCGACCTTCGAACCAACCGGAGCTGGGGACGGTAATCACAGGCTATTGCACATAAGCGTCGTCGCTTCACCTACCGGGATCGTGCAGCAGCTTAACACCGAAGACTCCAACGCCCTAAGATCGCGTACTAAGAGGGACCGGCGAATAAGGCAGTATTTGCGGCCAGCGTTTGGCGTTGAGGCCGCAAGGATAGTCGATTCCGGCCCTAAACTTTCCAACGACCGAACGCGATTTCGCTATTTTGATTGAAGCTGTCGGGCCCTTTCGATACGAGCGCTGCTAGCGATCTCAGTCTCGGCTGAGCCGACGTGAATCAAGCAATTAAAGCCGGATGCGGCCGCGCATGGCATTCGACTTTTCGATCCCAATTGCCATCGCACTCGACGAGCCGGCTTGTTTCGGACCGGCTTCGCGACAGATCAGGCACCGCCTTGAATCGGGCGCGTCAGTTCGGCTGGCGCCGCCAGGTGAACACCAGATAGAGCAGCACAGGCAGTCCGAGCCCGACCCACGAGACCGCATCCCACCAGCCGTCGCCGACCAGCGCGCTGATCAATCCGACCGCGCTCACGATCGCGATGACGAGCGGAGCGCCGAAGATCTGGGTCAATGAACGATGCGAGACCATGCTGACGTCACGACGATAATGCGGGATTGTCGATGGAGGCGGCGTTGGCGATCGCGCGTTCCTGGCTCACACCGGCCTTGCGGCGGCGCATCCACAGATACACGCCGGTCACGAGGATGAAGATGGTCAGGATGTCGAGCAGCGCCCAGACGATCTTGAGCGGCATGCCGCCATAGTCGCCGAAATGCAGCGGCTGCGAGACGAACAGGGTCGTCACATACCAAGGGCATGTCCCTTGTATCGGTCAGCTTGCCGGTTTCCGCGTCGATCAGCGCCGGCTTCAGCAGCCGCGAGGTCAATGGCGTATCGCCATGCAGGAACACGGCGTAGTGGCTCTTGCTGCTGAACAGGGTTCCCGGGAAAGCGACAAAGCTCGACGTCATGCCGGGCACCGCATGGGTGGCCACCTCGACCGCCGCATTTAGCGAGGTCAGCTTCGACGGCACCGGCCGATCCTTGTACTGCGCGGTCATTTCGGCGAGCTGGCCGAACTGCCACATCTTGAGCACGAGATCGGCCCAGGTGTTGATCACCCCGGTGAAGCCGACGACCACCGTCCAGGCGACGAGCAGGATGCCCGCGAGATTGTGGACGTCGAGCCAGCGCACGACGCGGGTCCGCTGCGCGCGGTAGGCGCCGAACGCAGCTTCCGCATCGACGGTGCATAGACGACGATCCCGGAGATGATCGCGACGCAGAACAGGACCCCCATCAATCCGAGGAACAGCTTGCCGGGCAGCCCCGCGAACATGTCGGTGTGCAGCTTCAGCATGATGTAGGTGAAGCGGCCGGTCACGTCGGGCGCATCGAGATAGGCGGCGCCGCCGGTGTGGGTGTCCATCCGGATCAAGAGGTTGTTGGTCGGATCGGCATCGATGGTCGGGCCGACGCTGACGAACATCGCGCTCGGATCGTCGCGGTCCCAGATCAGGAAGTGAGGCACCTTTCCGGGCACCTGCGCCAGCGCGTTGCCGAGCAGACGATCCAGATTGGCCGGCGGCGTGCCTGGCGGCACGTCGGCCGGCTTGACCTGGCTGTGCAGGAGATCGTCGATCTGCTCGTGGAAGATCCGCGGCAGGCCGGTGATGCAGAGCAGCAGCATGAACAACGTGCAGATGAGGCTCGTCCATTTATGGACGGCACCTCATCGCAGGGATCTGGTCGTCGCAGTCAATTTCGTTACCTAGTTTCACGTGTACTTCATTTTGCCCGCCACTGTGCGTTCATTGCCGAGGCCGCAACGCCGCAAACAGCTAGGTGGCGATGTAGGCAAACGCTGCACAAATCAGCTTGCCAGATTACGCCATCTTCGCTTCGACCAGCTGCATGGAAATCTTCAAGATGTGTAAGAGGGCTTCTAAATCAGACATGCCAATCTCTTCCATCCGAATGCGGTCGGCGTGAAGCAGCTGTCGGACGAGATCAACCAAGGAAACCGCTCTGAACTCTGTTTCTTTGGTGTAGCATTCAACACTTGCTGTGACTAATCCTCTTGGATCAAGGTTTATGGCTAGCTCTCGAGGGATCGATTCCCGAACCACCGCCAGTGGGACTTCAATTGACGTCAGCACCGTGTCCGTTCCGGCAATGCGATATCCAAGTCTGACCACTTCACCCGACCACCGGGCGCCAGTTGGTGATAGAACTTCACTGAATGGCTCAAGCGCAGGGATTTCTGCAGATTGCATGCATAGGCTTTCGTTGTTCTAGTCGTCAGGCATGGCAACCAAGATCAAGACTGCCGCTCATCAATCGCAGGGTAACTGAACCACTCGATGCAAAACGCCTGTAAGATCTGACAGGTGCGCATCAATCACGGCTGACCTATCTTGCACAGCTAGGCTTTCTTGCGTTGCAGAGGTTGAAGTGGATGCTTCATTCACAGCCCGTCGGAAGCACGCCATGCGCGTGGTCGAGCTTAAGCACCTCCGCTCGGCGGTACTGGCGCACAATCATGGCAGCTTCAGAAGGGCATCAGACCAAGTTACCGTCCGCCATTCGACGTTTAGCCGGTCGATAGCTGAACTCGAGCGCCACATCGGGATCACGCTGTTCGTCCGGTCGAGAAAAGGTGTGCAAGCAACTGTTGCAGGCAACCGATTTTTAGATCGTGCGAGCACGTTGCTAAAACAAATTGACGCGTTGCTCGAGTCGGCAAACGAAGCCCCGGATCGAAGCACCGACAGACTTTCGCTAGGTCTTTGCACCTCGTCTTCGGCTAGAAATTTGCAGTCGATCCTTGCTGACGGTCGACAGACTGAAATATCGATTGTCGAAAAGCCTTTGCAGGAACTCTATGAAAGGCTACGAAGCCGCACTGTCGATATCATCATCGTCCCAGAAATGTTGCGACCTCCGCCAGGCGCCGAGGCTCGCGCGCTTTGGCATGAGCGCGTCTTGGTCGCGTTACCGAGAAAACATGCCCTGGCGGAACATCAGAAAGTTCACTGGGCGGATCTCATCGATCACACGATCATACTTGGCAGGTCAGAACCGGTGAACGGTCTCGAGGCGTTGCTTCGATCTGAACTCGCGACCTACCGCATCTCGCCAAACATTCAGCGACACGACGCAAGCCAACAGCTGATTTACTCTCTGGTGGCTATGGGCCTCGGCGCTAGCCTTATTCCGGAATTCGACATCGGAGCCGTCGGTGACGACGTTGTTTGCCTGGAGCTACACAACTCTGAAGGCCCGATACGGATGCGCGCTTGTGCCCGGTGGCTTCCCGAGAACGATCGGCCTGCCGTTGCGCGCTTTCTTAGTCTCTTGGCGGAACGCTATCCTCCACCTCTGACAGGCGCGAACGGGCAAGACGCCGTCTTTTTGTGAACTCCCGGTCGGTCGCCATGAACCTGGCTAGCATAGGCGCGATCAGTTTCGTCGGATCTGTTCGTCGACCGGTCTCCCGCGTCAAGACCTCTGCGTACGAGATGAGATCTCGATGCACCGACGCCGGTAATTCAAGACTGACCTTGACGGGCTTGTCATCGGGCAACGTTCCGATCTTGAGCTTGGACATGATCGATCAGCCTCTGTACGGTTCGAGCACGAGATCGCGATTGACGATCACACGCACCGGAAATCCCGGGCGGACGGTCAGCGTCGGCTGAACGTTGAGGCTGCGCCGAACGACTTGCTGGCCAGTCTGATTCAACGAATCCCCCGCTCCGTGCCGCAACGCCTGAATAATCGCGCTATCATTGCCGTTCGTATCGGAGCCCGCACCGAGCTCGGTGCCAACAGCCAGCAATGTCGAGAGAGCGGCCGCCTTGAAGAGCTCCAGCCAGTGATTGTCGACATCGTCTTGGAGACCGGAATAACCCGCCGCGTCGGCACCTTGCTGTCGCTCGAGCACGATCGACCGGCCGTTCGGCATGATGAGCCGCGTCCAGACAAGCAGCACCCGGGATTGGCCGAAAGCTACCTGGCTATCGTAGGTACCGATGAGTCGCGCTCCTTGAGGAACAAGCAGGAAGCGGCCCGTCGGCGTATCATAAAGGTTCTCCGTTATCTGCGCGGTGATCGGCCCGGGGAGGTCTGAGCGAACGCCTGTGATGAGCGCTGCGGGAATCACCGAGCCGGCCTGCACGACATAAGGTGATGCCGCCTTCGTGATCCGATCCGGGCTCGTCGTGCGACGGTCGGCGGGGGCACTGACGAAGGCGAGCTTCCGGTCCTGCCCGTTCTGAGCCAATCCGTCATCACCATTGAGCGTTGTTGGGGCTGCCGTGCTGCGATCGCCTGCCTGCAATTGGGTAGCAGTCGCGGATTGGTCACGGATATTCCCCGATACGAATACACGGCTTACGCGCGCCGCTTCCGTCTCCTGATCGCGGCGCTGTTGCTCCGGATCTGGCATCGTGACCGCTGTTGCCGGCGGCAAACCACCCTGGGCCGCCAGGATTGGTCTGCCGAGATCACCAGGAAGCGGCGGACCGAGCTGCGGCACTTGGCGCTGCACCGCTGAATAGTCGCGAGGCAACGTTGTGACGCCTTCGGCAACATTGTGGTGCTCGGTGCCATAAAGCTCTCCTGATACCGGGCTAGCCTCTTTATTCTTCTGCAGTGCCCACACCACTACCACACCAATGACGGCCAATCCGAGCGCACTCCCAGTCGCCAAAACCTTCCGCGACAAGCGCGTCACGCGCGGGTATTCGGGTCTGAGTCGAAAGCCTTTCGCCAATTCCTCGGGCGTTCGTGCCTCAACTGGATGTTGGTCTCCCTGCCGATTCTCGGTGCTCACGACGAGGGCCTCCCGTCAGTCCGGACAATTCTGACCTTCTGCTGGTGCTCTTCTCCCAACCGCAATTCGGCCGCCGCGAACAGCCGATCGACAATCAGCACGTTGCTAAAGGCTCGGTAGTTGACAATCTCGGTCTTGCCGTCGGAGCCAAGCACGAACAGCGGCGGCATTTCACCTTGAACAATGCCTTGCGGAAACTCGACATAGACCTTTCGGCCATCGTCATAGGCCGCAAGCGGACGCCACGGCGGACTGTCGCCCTCGATCGCGTAACGGAACCGGCGCTGCGACGCGTCAGGCAGCGCGGGCGTTAATGGCGCCGATCTCCCCTTTCCCTGCGCTGCTTCCGGATAATACCAGGCAACGGAGGGCATGTAGGACTTTTCGCGGGCACGAAGCTCGATCAAATAGGTGCGTCGGTCGGTATTGACGACGAGGTTCGTCTCGATCGCCGCCCGGGTCGGTTTAACCAGGACATGCACGCGGCGTGTTTCGCCGCTGCCGCTTTCGGTATCACCGACCACCCAGCGCACCGTATCACCCGCGGCGATCGGCCCGCTTCCTGTCAGCTGCTCGCCTTCCTCCAAGGCGATATCGGTGATCTGTCCCGGCGCCGCATAGACCTGATAGAGCGCACCGGGACTAAAACTGTAGATCTGCGCCGCATTGAAATATCCTTTCTTGCGCGGTTCGACCCTGGCAGCGCTGTTGGCGGTTTCTATTCGGCCAACGGGCTCGGCATCTTCCTTCGTCCCGAACTTGCCGCCGAGGGTGGGCTTCCAAGACGGTGGAATATGGACGGGTCGGGCCCGATCATCCGCCGGCCCCGGAGGCGGCGGCAGCGCCGGCACATCCGCGTCGTAGGCGATTTCGGGCGGGATGAATGTTGAGCAGCCGCCCAGCAGGAGGCTGCAGGACATCACTATTGAAACGGCTCCCCTCCTGTGCGCCATAGCCTTAAGTCTCATTGCCCCAGCTCCTTCGACCAATTGATTGTGTTGACGTAGATTCCGAGCGGGTTCTTGCGCAGCTGGTCAGCGTCGTGCGGGGTTCTGATCACAACCGACAAGATTGCCGTCCAGCGTTCGGTCGAAGACAAAGCTCCGTTCTCGTAGACGCGCTGAACCCATGCCACGCGAAAGCTGTCCGGTGATGCCCGAATGACGCTCGAGACATCGATTGAGATCTGGACCTTGCCGAGCTTCGCAAACGGGTCATTGGCCCGCGCATATTCGTTGAGAGCGACAGCCCCACGGTCAGTGGTGAAGTCATAGGCCCTGAGCCAGTTTTGGCGGAGGACGATTGCATCGGACGGCAAGCTGCGAACGTCTTCGATCAAGCGAGCCAGGTGGTAAGCGAGCTGTGGATCGCTCGCCTCGTAGTCCGGATTTGCTGGCGCAACTCTCTGCGCTTGACCAAGGCGATCGACCTCAACAATCCAGGGTGTGATCGTGCCTTGCGCGGATTGCCAAATAAGACCACCGGCAAGGCCGCACGACAAGGCCAGGCAGCCGAAGGCCATCAGCCTCCAATTCCTGGCTTGAACGCGAGCTGCTCCAATGCGCTCGTCCCAGACTTGCGCTGCCTTCTGATACGGCGTCACCGGTTCAGGTGCGCGTCCGTAGTGAACTGAAGATCGTCTGAACATCATACCCTCAACACAGAATTCAGATTGTTTGACCGCAGCCGGAAGTCCGTCGGCACTCAGTGTTCTCCCTCCGAGACTTTGACGGAGCTGCCAGCTCCACCGTGATCACCGGATCGAACGGCATGACTCGCCGCGGACACGCCATGGCTGATGGTCTGGGCGCGCTTCATGCGCTGTGCCCAAGCCGGAGAATCGTCGGCGGAGCCTTGCCCCTCTGACTGTTTGCCGCCGCCAAGGACCGCTGCAGCGCGACGGAGGGGACTAGCGGCAGCGGAAAGGCCAGCCTCGGCGACGCCAGTTACGCCGCCGTTGCGGTAGGCCGCCGCGGTTCCCCTGGCGACTGCGCCGCCACCACGGGCGGCACCTGCAAGGGCGCCTCCAGCCAAACCGGCAGCGCCAGCCGCCACGCCAACACTGGCGGCGACGACGCCGCCAGCCGCAAGTCCAGTCCCTACGGCAGCACCCGCTCCAAGCTGTGGCCCGCCCGAGACAAGTCCATTGGCTATGCCAGGGCCGAAGATGCCGAGGCCCAGTAGGGATAGCGCGGCCAGAACCAACGTCATCGCATCTTCGATCGTCGGCTGACCTCCACTGAAGCCGGCTGTGAACTGTGAAAACAAGGTCGAGCCGATGCCGACGATGACAGCCAGCACCAGGACCTTGATGCCCGACGAGACGACGTTGCCCAGAACGCGCTCGGCGGCAAAAGCGGTCTTGCCAAACAGACCGAACGGAATCAGCACAAAGCCGGCCAAGGTCGTCAGCTTGAACTCGATCAGTGTGACGAACAGCTGAATGGCCAGAATAAAGAAGGCCAGCAGCACGACGACCCAGGCGAACAGAAGAACCACGATCTGGATGAAATTCTCGAAGAAGCTGATGTACCCCATCAGATTCGAGATCGAGTCGAGGATCGGTCGACCGGCATCGAGACCAACCTGCGCGATCTTTCCTGGACGGACGAAATCGGCGGCCGAAAGGCTGGTGCCGGACGCCTTTAGGCCGAGACCCGCGAAGCTCTCGAAGACGATCCGGGCGAGACTGTTCCAGTTACCGATGAGATAGGCGAAAACGCCGACAAAGAGCGTCTTCTTAACAAGTCGCGCGACGACATCATTGTCGCCGCCCCAAGCCCAAAATAGCGCAGCGAGCGTAATGTCGATTGCCACCAACGTGGTCGCGAGGTAGCCGATTTCGCTGCCGAGCAGCCCAAAACCGCCGTCGATGTAATGCGCGAAGGTTTCGAGGAATTGATCGATGACGCCAGTACCTGTCATTGAAACCCCTCGGCCGGCGTTGCCACGGATGGGTAGCCCTGCAGCATCCGGCCTTGGTCTTTCTTCGGGATCATCTCCTCGCTCAAGCCAGAAGAAGCTCTGCCAGTTCTATGACCAAAGAACCGTCTTCGGTTTTCGCTCCAGATTCTTCGGCACTGCTCAAACTCGGCTCCCTGCCCTAACGTCACAGTGCGGCAGCGCGCCAGGTCTGGTTCTGGCGGTCCGGCCTTCCACACACTCGTTTGTTTCGCAGCCGCATCGTTGCCAGACTCGCGCAATTGGATCGCGCAAGCGGCCGTTGCCAGGACTGCCATCCCGACAGCCACAACGGATGGCAACCGTTTGAAGGGACCAAGACCATCCATCAGTGGAACATCCGCACACTCGAGGACTGGTAACCCTGGCCGGGCGCTAAGAAACGTCGAAGCTGCTCACGCCCTTGATCTTGAGCCGCCGCACGCTGAGCGGATTCCAGCGCCTGAGCTCTGCTTTGTGCCGCCACCGTTGCGGTGAGATCGGCGAGTTGCTGTGCCTGGAGCGCAAGGATCTGATTACCTGCCTGCGTTGCCTGCAGCGCACCGCTCGCGCTCTGGCTTGAAGTCACCAGTGCTGTACTCTGCGCGCGATGAGTGTCGAGATTGCCGACCACGCCCGCCTGGACGCGCAGGGCGTCATGAAGCGCTGCGAGCGAGTTCTGCCACCGTGTCTGGGCACCGACAATCAGCGCGGCATTGGATTGACCGCCTGTCATCGGCGCGTAGCTCGTGGCAAAGGCACGATCAATCTGCTGCACGTCATAGGCGACGCGCTGGGCTTGGGACAAAAGCTGCTGGGTACGCTGGATCGATGACTGCAGCTGCTGAAGCGCGGAATATGGCAGACTGGCCAGGTTTTTCGCCTGATTGATCAACATCTGCGTCTGATTCTGCAGCGAAGTGATCTGGTTGTTGATCTGCTGCAGTTCGCGCGCCGCTGTCAGGACATTCTGGGCGTAGTTGCTGGGGTCAAAGACAATCACTGCATGTGCCGTATTTGCGCTGACGAGCGACAACGCAAGCATGCTGACTGCCGCGATCAATCGACGACGGTTCATCGGATCTTCTCCAGATTGGTGAGATTAGTAATGAGATCCGTGGCCCACCCGACGCCACGGTGCCGAAGCCACGACGTGACAAAGCCCTCCCGGCCATGCTCTGCGAGCAATTGGTCGATCACGACCTGATCGGACTTAGCTGAGGCCGCGGTAAAGGCGAGTGCGACCTCGCCAAGGCCGAGTTCGAACATTCGGTTGCCACGGCGAGACTGGCAGTAGTAATCCCGCTGCGGAGTCGCCCGGCTCAGAAGCTCGATCTGGCGGTCATTGAGACCAAAGCGTTGATAGATTGCCTTGATCTGTGGCTCGATTGCCCGCTCGTTCGGCAGCAATAGCCGTGTCGGACAGCTCTCGATGATGGCTGGCGCGATCTTCGACCCGTCGATGTCCGACAACGACTGAGTGGCGAACACAACGGAAGCATTCTTCTTCCGCAGCGTTTTCAGCCACTCGCGGAGCTGGCCGGCGAAATCGGCATCATCCAGCGCCAACCAACCTTCGTCGACGATGATGAGCGTCGGCCGGCCATCAAGACGGTCGCCAATCCGGTGAAAGAGATATGCGAGCACGGCGGCTGCAGCGCCGGTTCCGATCAATCCCTCGGTCTCAAAGGCCTGGATCGAGGCCTCGCCCAAGCGCTCGAACTCCGCGTCGAGCAACCGCCCGTAGGGTCCGCCCAGGCAATAGGGCTGCAAGGCGCGCTTCAGGACCGCCGACTGCAGCAGGACCGAGAGTCCAGTCAACGTCCTCTCCTGCACAGGTGCCGACGCAAGAGACGTCAGCGCCGACCACAAATGGTCTTTCGCGTCGGGCGTGATCTCAATCTTCTCCCGGGTGAGGATCGAGGCAATCCATTCCGTGGCCCAGCCTCGCTCGTTGGGATCGTCAATCCAGGCCAAAGGCTGCAACGCGACTGCCTCCTCCGGCCCGCCGGACAGCGCTCCCCCAAGGTCATGCCAATCTCCGCCCATCGCGAATGAAGCCGCCCTGATCGAACCGCCGAAATCGAACGCAAAGACCTGGGCATTGGGGTAGCGGCGGAATTGCAGCGCCATCAACGCAAGCAGAACCGACTTGCCGGCGCCGGTCGGGCCAACCACAAGGGTATGGCCGACGTCCCCGACATGCAGCGAGAAGCGGAACGGGGTCGCGCCTTCCGTCTTGCCGTAGATAAGAGGCGGTGCGTCGAAGTGGCGATCTCGCGGTTCTCCGGCCCATACGGCCGACAGTGGAATTAGATGCGCCAGATTGAGCGTCGAGATCGGCGGTTGACGAACATTGGCGTAGACATGTCCAGGCAGACTGCCGAGCCACGCCTCAACGGCGTTGACGGTCTCGACCATGCAGGTGAAGTCGCGGCCCTGGATGACCTTCTCGGCAAGACGGAGCTTTTCGTCGGCCGCGCGTGGATCGGTGTCCCAGACCGTGACCGTCGCCGTGACAAATGCCTGGCCGATTTGGTCGGATCCGAGCTCCTGAAGCGCTGCGTCGGCGTCCATCGCCTTGTTGTGGGCATCGGTATCCAGGAGTGACGATGCTTCATTGGTCATCACCTCCTTGAGAATCGCAGCGATCGACTTGCGCTTGGCAAACCACTGACGCCGGATTTTCGTCAGAAGTTTCGTGGCCTCGAGCTTGTCGAGCATGATGGCGCGGGTCGACCAACGATACGGAAACGCCAGACGATTGAGGTCGTCGAGAATTCCGGGCGTGGTCGCGGTCGGGAATCCCACGACGGTTAGAACGCGCAAGTGAAAGGCGCCCACCATCGGCTCCAGGCCGCCGGTCAGTGTCTGGTCGGCGAGAAGTGCGTCGAGATACATCGGGATTTCGGGAACACGAACCCGATGCCGGTTGGTCGAGACTGTGGAATGGAGGTAGGTGAGAGTCGCGCCATCGCCGAGCCATTCGCATTCCGGCATAAAACCTTCGACGAGCTGCAGCACGCGGTCTGTAAGGTCGATAAACGTCCGCAGAGTTTCGCGCGCGTCGGCCTGTTCGGTATGATCGCGTCCTTCGTACAGTAGCCGTTCAACGCGCGATGCGTCCTCCGGCGGCGGTAGATAGAGGAACGTCAGGAAGTAGCTTGATTCGTAGTGAGCGCTTTCCTCCTCAAATTGTGCCTGCCGCTCGGCATCGACCAATGCGGAGGCCACGTCCGGAAACGTGCTGGCGGGATAGGTCCCGGCCGAATGCCGTTGCGCTTCGACGAACACCGCCCAGCCCGAGCCCAGGCGGCGCAAGGCGTTGTTGAGACGCCCACTGACGCCGACGAGCTCGGCCGGCACAGCGCTGTCGAGATCCGGACCTCGAAACTTCGCAGTACGCTGGAATGAACCGTCCTTGTTCAGGATTACGCCATTGGCGATCAACGCCGCCCAGGGCAGGAAATCGGCAAGCCGGATACTGGTCCGACGGTACTCGTAGAGATTGATCATGGAACGAACTCAGACGCTGAGGTGCCCGGGGATACGCAGGTGCCGTCGAACGACCTCGACAAAGGCCGGATCGCGTTTGGCAGCCCACACCGCGGCCATGTGACCAACAAACCAGAGCAGAAGACCCGCCAACCAAAGGCGCAGACCAAGGCCCACCGCGGCGGCGAATGTTCCGTTCAGAATCGCGATCGACCGCGGTGCCCCGCCCAACAGGATTGGTTCGGTCAGCGCGCGATGCACGGGCGCGACAAAGCCTGCGACCGGTTCGTCCATCAGATCACCACGCCGCCACCGAAGGAGAAGAACGAAAGAAAGAAGCTCGACGCCGCAAAGGCGATCGACAGGCCGAACACAATCTGGATCAGTCTGCGAAATCCACCCGACGTATCGCCAAATGCTAGCGTCAGCCCGGTGACGATGATGATGATGACGGCCATGATCTTGGCGACCGGCCCTTCGACGGATTGCAGGATCTGGTTGAGCGGCTGTTCCCAGGGCATGTTGGAGCCGGCGGCCCAGGCTGAGGTCACAGCGATTAGAACGATGCCGGATGCGGCAGCGAAGGCCGCCCCTACCGAAAGTCGCGATCGAAAGATCATATCAGGTCTCCTGCTGATGAGAGGCTGTAGTCACCCGTCGCACCAAGCCCGGTCACGCGAGCGAGCTCGGCGAGACGCCGCTCGGCGCCTCGGCCGGACAGGACGGCAATGACGTTGATGGTCTCGGCAATCAGGGCGCGCGGGACCGTAATGACCGCTTCCTGGATGAGCTGCTCCAGCCGGCGTAGCGCACCGAGCGCGGTACCCGCATGGATCGTGCCGATGCCGCCGGGGTGACCGGTGCCCCATGCTTTGAGTAGATCGAGCGCTTCGGCGCCGCGCACCTCGCCGATCGGAATGCGATCTGGCCGCAGTCGAAGCGACGAGCGCACAAGATCGGAGAGCGAAACGATTCCGTCCTTGGTCCGAAGTGCAACCAGATTCGGCGCCCTGCACTGCAGTTCGCGGGTATCCTCGATCAGCACCACGCGATCATTGGTCTTCGCGACTTCGGCAAGCAGAGCGTTAATGAGGGTCGTTTTGCCCGTTGAGGTGCCGCCGGCGACCAGGATGTTCATCCGCGCAGACACCGCCTGTCGCAACGTGACGGCCTGATCTGACCTCATGATGCCGGAGGCCGCATATTCATCGAGCGTGAATACTGCGACCGCGGGTTTGCGGATGGCGAACGTCGGTGCGGCGACCACCGGAGGAAGCAGGCCTTCGAAACGCTCTCCGGTTTCGGGGAGCTCGGCCGAAAGTCTGGGCGCAGCGGCGTGCACCTCAGCGCCGACATGATGCGCAACCACGCGAATGATGCGCTCGCCATCTACGGCGGAGAGGCGTTCACCGGTGTCGGTCAGCCCAACTGACAGCCGGTCGATCCATAACCGGCCGTCCGGATTGAGCATGACCTCGACAACCGCGTCATCTTCCAGATAACGCGCAATCGTGGCTCCAAGCGCACTGCGCAACATCCGCGCGCCGCGGGAGATCGCTTCCGACTGAAAGGTATGGATCGCCACTGCTTGCCCCCACCGATCGAGGACAAGTCAGATCACCGTCCTCGGATGGGGATGATTAGAAAACGCACCAACTCCCTTCCTGCAATACGGCAACGGCAGTCGTCGTACTGCAGCGTAGAAAGAGAAAGACTCGGAAAGACAGGGGCCGCGTGCGATCAGATCGACTGGTTAGGAAACGAGCGAATCCGTCGCCGCACTGCAACCCACCAAAAGCGTCGGTCGTCTCTTTGCCGCTTCTTGGCTATGGCTGACGGTCTGAACGTCCACCGATAACATCAGCTTCCCGAAGCGAAGCGGATTTCCCTAGGACCAGTCGCTATCGGCAGCTTTTGACCTGTTGCTGGCAATCGACCGGCTAGGGTAACCTTGGGCGCGTTGCCGAAAACAGGGGCATCTCATGAACAGGCGGTACGGACTTGGACTTTGTGTGGCCACGCTGATCTCGGTCGCGGCATTTACGACCACTGCCATGTCTCAAGCGAAGTCTCTGAAAGATCAGTTGGTTGGCACTTGGATCTACGTATCCAGCTCCGCCACGCGTGAAGATGGCAGTGCGATTGAGAGGCCAAAGCTGCAAGGCGCTGTCACCTACACCGCCGACGGGCGCTTCCATTTCATCACTGTGCGTTCCGACGCGCCAAAGTATGCATCAGGGGACTCTGCGCGCCCTTCTGCAGATGAGGCTATGGCCATAGCTTCGGGTATTGTTGCCTACACTGGGACGTATACCGTTGAGGAGAGCACCAAGACGATTACCGTCAATATCGAGACGAGCTCATTTCCCAACTTGGTCGGAGCGCCAAATCAACGTCGGATCGTGACATCGATCACCGACAATGAGTTGAATTTCACAAATCCACGCACTCCAGCCGGCATCACGCTGGCATTGGTGTTCAAGCGGGCAAAATGACGATCCGACCGTCGTCGGCGTTTGGTCAGCTTTTGGCCGATTTTGTTGAAAAAGGCCGCGGTTGCGACTCAGAGGTACCAGTGATTCAGTCTGTTTAATTGGCAGGACTGAAGATCATGATGGGACATCGGCAAGTCGAACAGGCCGCTTTGTTCTATGA
>NZ_JADYVV010000092.1:0-29872 GCF_020194035.1 Bradyrhizobium sp. BRP56 | reverse complement strand
CCCGTCAACAGAGTCGCCGACCTGCTCCCGTGGAATTGGAAGGCGACCCAACAGCCCAATGCGGCTGCTGCCTGAGGCGCCGCGGCAGACCGGCGCGACTGCCCGGGGTGCTGGCCGGATGCGTACGTTTCAGAGGGGCCACACGTCAGAAGCGCCGCACCAAGCGCTCGATACATCGCGCGGGCCAGGCCCCGCCCTTGAGCGCGGCCTCACGTAGCGGCATGAGCAAGATCAACTCGGGGCTCGCGCCATCCGCGCTCAGAACCAGTCGTGCTCCGAATGCGCGGAGTCGATTCCTCCGCCGAGCCGCACATGACGCGCGGCCAGCCCGCCGAGCGATTGTACAGATGACGGGAATCGCTCGTGCTATTTTGCAAGACACCGCGCGCCTGTGTTGCCTTGTCGCATCACCTTAAGGCGCCATGCATCTTCATCGCTCCGCGCCGCTGATCTGACTTCTTTTGGCCCTATCGCGGCCAAACGTCTTGACGACGTGCGCCGCCTTGGCGCAATGACAAACAAGGAGCCGACCGTTGGAACAGTACAGCGGCGTATTCGATCCGGAAGAACTATCTGTCTTAGGAAGCCTGTTTGATGGCGCAATCAATGCGTTACCGCCGTCGATGCGAACGCCTGAAAATCGGACCGCAGTCGCCAAACTCATCTTGGATAGTACAGAGAGCGGCGCGTCCAGGCTGGCATGCCTGATGAACTTGTTGATCATCATTTCACCTAAGGGTTGATCGCCAACCATTCTGAGGATAGTCACCATCTCTTACGCTGGAATGGAAGACGATCCAGCTAGAGCTTTGAAATAGCTTGAATCATACGTGACGTCAGGTTGTAGGCTTTGAAATTGAACAACATGAGCAAAGCTACACCACGAAGGCGTCGATGGCGCATTGGCGAACTTGCAGAGGCGACCGGAGTGACGGTACGCACGCTGCATCATTATGAACATACCGGGCTCTTGGCCGCATCGGAGCGCACAGACGGCGGTCACCGGATGTACGATCGTGAAAGCGTCCAACGAGTTCATCAGATTCGCGCGTTACGTGAGCTTGGCTTCTCCCTTCACGAGATACGTAAGGCAATGGAGGGCACTACCTCACTCATTGACCTGCTGCGCAAACATTTGGAGCGGATCGAACTTCAAGTCGCTCGAGCGACCCTGTTGCGAGATCGTTTACGCGACATGACGACAGGCAGTGAGATCCAGGTAAGTGTAGATGAGCTGCCTGCAACCTTGGATGCGATGTCTAAGGTCCAGACGCGTAGTCAGACGTCCCGATGTACGTGCAAATTGGCTATAGAGCGCGAGGAGCGGTGGAGGCGAATCCGCGACGAACTGCGTGATTGCATGGATCGGGGCGAACACCCTTGCGGTGAGCGAGCGAAAGCTGTGGCGGTTGCAGCGCGGCTGCTGATCAGCGAAATCGCCGGAGCCGATTCGCGCGTTTCAACGATCCTGAAGGTCCTTGCGCGGTTGAGTGCCCCTCGCAGTCTGGCCGGTTGGGATCCTACTCTTATGCAGTATCTCGACCTCGCCCTTGCGGGGCTGGAGGATCAGCCGTACTGACGGCCTGGGCGCAGGGATGCGCAGGATCTCGCTGATCATTCCGCCGAGACCACGGTTTATTAGTTTCTCACAAAGGGACTTGAACCGCACGTAACGTCAAATTGTAGGCTCTATCATGGTCGCGGCGTAGCCAAGCTGACGCGCACGACTTCGCTTGGCAGAAGCGACCACATCAGGCTTGGAAGCAAATCGAGCCGCCGGCGCTGGCGGTTCACTTCAGGTGAGCATTGGAGCCCTACAATGTTGGGTCGGCGTTACGTTTTAGCTGCCAGTGCAGCACTGCTCTTCTGCGCCGTCGGCTCGACTACGCGCGCCTCCGACGTCAATATTGCCGTAGCTGGTCCTATGAGCGGAAGCAGCGCGGCGTTTGGCGCACAAATGCGCAATGGAGCGGTGGCCGCCGTCGAGGCTTTGAATGCGTCGGGCATACTTCCCGATACCAAGCTGATATTGACCGTCGTCGATGACGCTTGCGACCCCAAGCAAGCCGTCGCAGTTGCGAATAAACTCACAACCGAGCGCGTCCGGCTAGTCGTTGGCCACTTTTGTTCTTCTTCGTCGATTCCGGCCTCCGACGTCTACAATGAAGCAGGCATCATTCAAATGTCACCTGGCTCGACAAATCCTCAACTGACAGAACGTGGCCTTAAGACGGTGTTTCGGATTTGCGGCCGTGACGACCAACAGGGTCTCGTTGCAGCTGAGTACATTCACGCAAATCACCATAACGAGACGATCGCAGTGCTCGACGACAAGAGCACGGCGGGTAAGGGCATTGCCGACGTGGTTGCGGCACAGCTGCAGAAATCCGGCGAGCACGTCATTCGAAAAAGCTACATAGCCGGTGAAAAGGATTACGCAGCACTGGTCTCAAGAATGAAGAAGGACGGCGTGCGGGTCGCCTATATCGGCGGCTATCATACCGAAATTGGACTGATCGTACGCCAGGCGTCAGAAGCAGGTGCCGGCCTCATCGTCATGGCAAACGATCCACTGATGACCTCTGAATTCTGGGCCATTACCAGCAGTGCAGGAAATGGCACATTGTTCACCTTCATGGCCGACCCCGTCAAGAATGCCAAAGCGGCCGGCATCGTGGCCAGACTCAGCGCTGCCAATCTGTCTGCCGAAGGATACACGCTTTACGCCTATGCAGCAGTCCAAGCATGGGCAGAGGCGGTAAAGCGGGCCAGCTCTTTCGATGCTCGACGAGTGGCCAGCGCACTTCGTTCGTGGCCGATCGATACCGTGATAGGCCCAATACTGTTTGATTTTAAAGGAGACAACGCGGCTCCTGGATTTCTCGTTTACCGCTGGCGTGACGGGCATGTTGAAGCCGTCAAGCAGAACTGATCGGGGACGACGAGCAACCTCCCACAATTCAGCCAGTGATACAGAGAATGAAACGCCCTCACGACCTTGGTGCGGCCCTACTGGCGTGCACTCTTATACTCGCGGTTTTCGGAGCATTTTTGGCGTTCGCTGCAGCGCTGGCAGAGCTGCCTGACGTCGATCCACTGGGGGATGAGTTGCGTCCGATGATAAACAAGTAGTGCTTGTGCAAACCCTCAGTGTCGCACGACCACCTTGGCAGGCATGTCTTGATCAGCCCGATGGTCGCTCTTTTTGGTTCACCGGCTCCTCCTCAAGTAGGCCTCTATGCCGTCTGCAACGGCTCGGCGACATCACGAAGTGCCGGTGGTTTCTTCCCACAACGTAGCCATGGAACTCAATTTGCATCAGCAATTTGCGTCATCGAGCCGGCATACCGACAGATGCACATGCGCGCTGCACTCTATGAGCAGGCGCGCGCCGTGCGAGGTCCTGCGAACAGCACACGGCAAGACGGCCAATTGGCGTTCCGACCGAACAGCTCTCCACGTGACTTGCGTTGCCATCAATGGGCCCCCATTCCCGCTGTCCGCCGCCTTACTGGAAGGCTCGTTACCGTCCTGGCACGGCAATGCCGACATGCGAGGAAAAGCTCCACCTTGGAGCGAACCGCCGTCAGGCCGGCCGCCGCGACATGCCAATGGGCTGGCTACACACGAGCCAGAACATTCTCGACATCAATGTGATCGGCCATGCCATCGGCGTGCGCATCTTTGGGCGCCGTTATGCCTTCGCGAACAACCTTCGGCCTGTCGGGCCTGAAAGGCAGGAAGTTGCAGCCGACTTCGCTGAACTTGACCCTTCTGGAGTACCCTCCGACCCAAGCGTCGTGCTGGCGCGCGGCAGCTGACCTCCTATTGGCAATTTGCTCTGGCCGCAGTGCAAGTCCTCCCCCAAGAAGGGCGGACAGATGAAGCGACCGAGATTCACGGAAGAGCACATTATCGCGATATTGAGGGAGCATGAGGCCGGCGCGAAAGCGGCCGATCTAGCTCGTAGGCACAGGATCTCTGAGGCGGCAATCTACAATTGGAAAGCCAAGTTTGGCGGCATGGACGTTCCTGCGGCCAAGCGATTGAGGGCCCTGGAAGAGGAGAACGTGAAGCTAAAGATGCTTCTGGTGGAGCACATGCTCGGTGTGACGGCCCTTCGCGAGCTCCTGTCAAAGTAGTGATCAGACCGCCATTTGCAGATTCTCATGACCCAATCGCATCGTGCAAGCTCGGTGCCTGCACCCAACGAGAGAAGTCAAAAGCGGTCAAATAGCGAACGAGCCGTCTTTGAGACAGACGACATCAGGCAACCGGGACTTCTGTTCCACAAACGGAGATGATCAAGTGAAAAACAGCCCTCCTCCAAGACTAACGTGCGGCATTTTCGACCATTTGGACGACGACGGTCGCGATGTCGCGCGACAATACGAAGATCGCCTCAAGTTGGCGGAAGTGTGTGATTCTCTGGGATTTTACGCTTATCACCTAGCCGAGCATCACTGCACACCACATGGCAGAGGGCCGTCGCCGAATCTTTTTTTATCGAGTGTCGCGCAGCGTACCCAGAGACTGCGCGTTGGTCCGCTGGTCCTGTTGCTCAACCTCTATCATCCTTTGCGCGCGTTCGAAGAGATCTGCATGCTTGACCAATTGAGCGGCGGCAGGCTCGAGCTCGGTATCGGACGTGGCTCCCTGCCGACCGAATGGGGCTATTTCGGCGTCAGCGCGGACGCGGCGCCAGAGCGTTATGAGGAAGCCAGCGAAATCCTAAATGCTGCGCTTAAGGGGCATACGCTATCCTATCACGGACGATTTTTTGAGCTGAGCGAGATACCTTTGACCATGAAGCCTCATCAGCATCCATGTCCGCCGACCTGGATTACGAGCAGCCGGACCGAGTCGGCGGAATGGGCCGCTGAAAATGGCGCCAATCTGGCGTGCCAAGGCCGCTCCTCAGCTGTCCGAAACATTACGAATGCGTTCCGCTCGCATCGGGCGGGCATGACGGACGCGGACGATCGGGAGCCGTTTCTTGGTCTGCTCCGCATGGTCGTGATTGCGCAGTCTGACCGAGACGCCCATGCAGCAGCGGAAACCGCTTATCAGCGATGGCTCGAGAGCTTTAGATTCGTATACGAGCTGAACGCCATTCCGACACCACCTACCCTGCCGCTGACCTTCGATGCAGCGCTCGAGAACGAATTGTGCGTCGTCGGAACACCAGCTTCCGCCCGACAGCTCCTTCTTAACCAGATGGAGGAAGCGGGCGCCAACTACCTACTTTGCCAGCTTGCATTCGGGAACCTCCCGCTGGAAACTTCTCTATACACCGCAACCACAATCAGATCCGAGATCATCGCCAGACAATGACTATCCGATTTTGGCACCTCAGAGAGGCAGCGCGTCGCGACCTCCATCTATGATTGGATGTCCCGAAGTCGCTTATCTAGGACCTCCTGCCTTATTCAGCAGGAGGTCCAAAGACCGATGAGGACTGAATCGCCCCGATGACCATCGTGCAGGCCTCTCGGCCGATGTCGTCGGCGGTGACGTGAACTGATTTGGAGAGCGGCGGCATGTCAAGCCAACGTTGTTCATATGCTGCTGGTCTCATGCGTCTTCCAGAGCGGATCCCCCGATCGCGCGCGCTATCCGCGAGCTGGATGCATCCCATCAAAACTTTCGATTTTACCGTTCTTAACCAAATACCCCATAGTCAATCGCCGATTTTCGGAAAGCAGCCCTTCACGAACCACGTGTGACAATGAACCCAGTTTGCTTTGAGCATCGTCGCCGGGCATCTCCAGCCGCGCGTGCCTGCATCACCAATGAGACTACCCCATCCTGCAAATCGCGGCACGTGCTGCGCACCCATAGTCGGATGGCGCATCGCAACGTCCCACGCGCCATCTACCGCGTAGTCGCCGACCTAATTGTCGTCATGCTAAAGGCGTTCCAGGAGATTGGCTCTCACGTACTCTTATCGGCTGGGGTCCATGCGTGCGCCGGCTAGGCCTCTGACAAGCGAACTGGGCCCTCGGCCAAGGCGAACCGGACCCCTACATCATCGTGGTCGGCGATTCTCACTCGTTCACACCCTCAGCGCTACTCGGCGCTGGCCGCCTTCACCTGCTTTCTGCAAACTTGCACCGCGGTCATCTCATTCTATGCGCTGTTCGCGACTGACTGTGCGCGTGCACAGCCTTCTGCAGCGGCAATTCGTCCTCGTCACGCGCCTGCAGCCCCACGAACGCGACAAACGACGCACCTCTTTACTTAGCCTAGCCCTGCTTTTAATTACTCTGGAGAAACACCGTGGAACTCGATCCTTCCAGGTCGCGTATACAGGACCTGAAGCACCGCATCGACCTGCAACTGGGCATCGTTGCCGCCCTCATCGGTGAAGAAGGCAACGAACTCGAAGCGGTCCGGCTGCTTAACGCACTCACAAACGAAATGATAAATGCGGAGCTTGCGCTCGGTCAGCTCGGCGATGCGAGGACCAACGGCTACGCTAGCGACGGGCAAACAGCGCGAATGTCGGCGGACCGCGGCATCTATCATCCAGAAGACCTTCAGGCCTTGGGCCGGCTTTTCGATCAAACAGTGGCAGCTTTACCTGAGGCTCTGCGTACGCCTGCCAACCGAATTAAGATCGCCAAACTGATTCTGTCGCGTGCAGCGGAGTGACGTTCGATTCGGTGTACTCCGGCCGTTGAGGACGCGATGAAACGCCATTCATAGCTGGGCCGACGCCGCGCTGCGGTTTTGCGCGCCCAGCACCGCAGCAAGGCTCAAGATTCAATGGGCTTATGTCTCGCGAGCGAGCCGCTTCCGTTGCCCTGTCATATTGCAACCTCCGGCATCACAGCGAGGTTTGAAAGGACGCCATCGCGCCGGGGAGGTCATCATCGACTCTCATCTCAGCTGGACTTTCTTGTATCAAGTACTTCGTATCTATAATGCCTTATATTCCGCAGCTAAGCGAATGAATGCGAAGCAACGTATGTGGCGACGCAGAGGCATGATTGTCTCGTTCGGTACGTTTTCCTCAATGGTTCGGCGCCTGTGTTGCGGCAGCACCTCTTACATCCCGCAACGCACTACATTCCACAGCTCCTTGCAGGACAGCACCAACCAGATCATCGCAATTACCCCGCATCTCGTCACCGCCTTCTCTACTGCACTCCCACTTGACGCAAAACGTCACACTACGCGGCCATGCGAACGGGTCAAACAACAGAAAGACGGGCGCGCCGTCGATCATGTTAGAACGCCGACAAACACTGTCCAGACTGCGTCACGCGCTTAGGCGGTGAATCGTACAAAACGGTCAATACTGGGGTTCAAACGCTTCGTATTTCTCGGTTACGAATGTGGTGAAAGGTCAGCTCGTCCGCTAGCACCGTCGCGCCGACCCAATCTGGCCCGCTCTTCTAGTTTCTTGGATTAGCCACCACCACCGACCGCAAGCAATTTGGGCAATTCGGCATGAAAGCGCGCGATAACGCCCGCCTTCGAGTGATACAGAATCATTGAACTGAATTTGGTACTACGACGTTCGGTCATCCGCGCTTCAATAAGCGTCTGTATAAATCTGATCGTAGCGTCGACAGTGGCTCGATGCGTGAGCGCGCCTACGGACCCGATCTCTTGCTTGATAGGCCACCGGCACTCGATGCTTCGACAACGCGACCTCTTCGTATTCAAGATATCGATTGGAGTTTGAGATGGATCAGATCTCATCCGAGCAGATGCAGGCGCCCGAAATTCTCGTGAGCGCCGCGTTTGACAAGGCGTGGCGCTTTGTCGAGAAGGATCCGCTGCTGGCACATAATCACAAGACAGTACTTCATAGCCGATTGCGAGCTTCCCTGGAATCTTCGATAAGGAACGGCGAACGGAATACCTTGCATCTGGCGAACGAGGCGATACGAAAATTACGCGCAGAATTGACAGCCTCGACCAAGGCAGCAAGATTACTCACACTTCCGCGGCAATAACGATCAGCTATGTCACTGCTCTCCGCAATCTTAAGTCGCAGATTAGCATTCTCGATACATGGTTGTCGCATTATTTTTCCACCACTATTTTGCCCGAACCGCTTCTGAACTAATGCAGCGGGTACAAAGCGCCAAGCGCTGGGCAAGTCAGCTAAGGGTCAGAGTAAGCGACGACGAGGCAGGATAAGCTCGTTACCCCTTAACGTGACACTGTGCATACGAAGATTCTACTCATGCCCTAAACTCGGGACGCGCTTGGACAACTTCAGCGTAATGCCTCGTTAGGCGCTGCCGCATCCGCAAGCGCGAAGCAAATTAGCTACTAGAAGCAGGCAAGCCGCATCGACCTTTTTGGCTCCTCCGCGGGCGCACAGAGACCGTTGAGAAGCGTGCAAGAGTTACTATCGGCGGTATTGACCTTCGCTCATGGTGCGTGCCTATCGGCTAAGAGCATCTTGGTCGGGCTGTGCATGGCGATGAATGCGCGCCCAACAATCTGACGCAGCGTTCGATTCGACCCGTTTCTTGCAAAACAATGTTGTGCTGCAGTTACAGCAATTCGCGGCGATGTTGTTAAGACGCACAGCGCCGGGGGGCATCGAAAGGAACAACACTCGAATGAAGAATTTGCTGATTCTGACTGCATGCATCGGCGCACTCGGTGCGGCCGCTCCCGCATTTGGCGCGGACTTCGCCGGGCAGCCCCTCAACGTCAAAGCGCCTCCGCTGCCGGCTGCCCCCCCAGTTACCGACTGGACCGGCTACTATATCGGTATCAATGGGGGCTGGGGATCGAGCCATAATTGCTGGGATTTCAATGGCGTCACTCCCGAGGGCTGCCATAATTCGGCTGGAGCCACCGTCGGTGGTCAGATTGGCTATCGTTGGCAGATCTTCAATACAGTCTATGGCATCGAAGGTCAGGGCAACTGGGCCGATTTCAACGGCTCCAATGTCAGCACCGCCTTCCCGGCAGACGTCATTGGCACCAAGACGGATGCGTTCGGCTTGCTAACCGGTCACATCGGTTACGCGTTCAATGCCGTTCTGTTGTACGCTAAGGGCGGTGCTGCGGTGACCAGCAACACCTATCACATCAATTCAGTGACTACCGGAGCCGGGATTTCCAGGAACGACGATGTGCGTTGGGGTGGTGCGCTGGGCGCAGGGGTCGAAGTCAGCCTCACGCCGAGTTGGTCGGCTGGCGTTGAGTATGACCATTTGTTCATGCAGGGCAGCAGCGTGCTCTTCCCAACATCCGGCGGCGATCGCGTCCACCAGGACGTCGATCTCATCTCGGCACGGCTCAATTACAAGTTCAGCCCGGCGTTTGGCAGATAGTGATATCCGCGCCAGCGGCGTCGAATCGAGATCCCCGACCGTCGGTCGGGGTTCTTTCTTCAAGTTCCTTTGACCAACAAGCACCCCTGCCGGCCTTTTCCAAACACCGGTCGTCCAAGCTGGCTCATAGGCTGGATAAAACGCATCGCCGTGCTCCAACACTCGTTGAGGAGCTCCGATCCGACGCGACGAGGGGTTGCAATCGCTTGCCTCAACGGAAGCGCGAGCAACAATTAACCCTTGGCGCCAGCTCCATTCGAGTGAGCAATTCAAAAAACATTGAGGCGAATCGCAATAGCGACTGCCTGGATCCGGGTGGTCGCACCCAACTTTCGCATCGCGTTTTTGATATGAAAATTGACGGTATTCAAGCTGATTTCCAAGATCACCCCAATTTCCCATGACGATTTTCCCTCCGCCACCCACCGCATGCAAGTGATCTCCCGCTGCGACAGGGTCACTTTCTTCTCTCCGCCATTATTGCAGGGACGTGCGATCTCGCCATGGGCGGTATGAAAGAGCGAAGCCAATGCGTTGAGATGGCCGATGCGGTCCTGAGGATCAACATCGTCGGATGGAGATGCAAACGACACCACCGATACACGGCCCAGCGGCCCAAACAACGGCACGCTCATACCATGCTTCAAGCCGGCCTCCCTGGCCTCGTCCAGTACGCGTCTCTCGTCTGGCTGAAGTTCATAGTGGTTCGCGAGTTGATCCCACAAAAACGGCCGCAACAGCATCGGCGTCCGCCGAACCACCGGATCGATGGTGTGATACTTGTGTTTGAAGTATCGCTCGCACCAATCTGGTGGCCACTTCACGGCCACGGTTGGGGGTGGATATTCCGCCAGGCGAAGTGGCTCAACGAAGTTGAGGGCGCCATAAGCAACCTCACCGAACCCCTCTTCGGTGGCGCAGTTTACGAGGAGCTCGAACAGCGCTCTGAGCGAATGCGTCTGTTTTGCGCATTCAGTGAAGCTAAAACGATCCATGATCGGCGGCTGAGGACGCCGATCATGGTCGGTGTCGCTGCGTTCGATTGCGCTTGTTTCAGGCGGAGCCAAGTTGGATTCCACGGCCTGAACCTCCCGGGTTTGCTCTACGAGAAGTCTGGAGCGCCCGCATGCTGCCAGACGCCATTTCCGAATTCGGGGCTCTGCCGGCCACTGCGGCGGCGTGATCGTCTTCGTCAAACAACCGAGGCGCCGCTGCTATCCTGTGTCTTAAGCCGAACAACGCGACGCAACCGTAGCGCCGATGCCCATCCAATGTGATCTAACCGGCTCCCCTGTGACGCGCTGGTAATCTAGGAATCGCCGCTGGGCCGGCCACCTTGATTGGTCCGCGCTCTCGATCTCTGACGCACATGCGGAGCGCGCGGATTTGAGGAAATCCGACTGTCCTAACGGTTCAGCCGGCGATACGAACCAAACAGCACGACCGGTTGCGGCGTCAGCATAGGTCAGATTGGCTCGTGCGAAACCCAGGTCCGGTGCGAATGAAGCTTCGCTGCATGTCAAGGTCGAGCACGAGCAGACTATAGGCACTGAGCTTCCCGAACGAGGTGAGCTAGGGTACGCCGACCCGCTGGCGGGCGCCGGCTCCCCACTGCGTGGTGTCACCGTCGATGCTCTGCTTGCCGGCGAAGGTGATAGTGGCGTCATTTTTCCTCCCCCTCTTGCGAATTCGCATCGCCAGCCCTTGGCCGATCCTGGGCCCCTCCGCGGCGTCGAGGACGCGATCGATAAGCAACATGCAGCAGAAACCCCAAGAGGTAACGACCTAGCATTAATGCGTGGTCTCTGAGGGGCGTGCAGGTCCGGCGCGAATAAATCGAAGGGGCGAATAGAAGTGGCGCCAACGATGCAACGAGAGACACGCGATGTCGCGAGAGCTCCTTGACGCAGAGGACACGTTGCATGTGCATCTCCAGAAGGGAGAGGACCCGGGATCGGACCAGCAAGTGTCATACCAGTTTTTGTGTTTGCACAATCAATCGTGGAAACAAGGGCTTGGCCAACGGGCGGTTCAAGTACATGGCGTGTTGAAGCAATCGTGACATCGGGAGGAAACGCGACAGCACCATTTGCGCGAGCCGCAGCACCAATTGATCCAGATCAAAGAGAACGCCGTTCTCGCGGCGGCAGCTCTCCAACGCGTCGATGTCCCAAGCGCAGCGAACTTCTGGCCTGAACGCACGGGGAGGCCGGCCGATCAGAGATCAACGACAAACGCGGGTCCGATCACCGGCAACCGACTTGCATGTGTAACGGCTCGGAATGCAACCGTGGACGTCAGGCGAGGCCGGGAGTACTGTCTACCCGACATGGGTGTCCATCCACCTGCAGGAGTCTTGCGCAGTCCAGTCAACTACGAGACTTGACAATTGATGGAGACGATCGACACATGGCAATCGTCATGCAATTTGGGTTGAGGATCGGTCCGGCAGCGCATTCTGACTAAACTCGGAATTCAAAGCAACAACCCCGCGGGAAAGACAATTGCACCTCGCCTCGGGAGGGCATCCTTGATGCGGTTAGCAACCAAGGCGAAGCGCGTCGCCAAAACCGGTGAAGTATGTTTTCTCTGGTCCTGGCGATCATCTCACTGCTCTATACGACCGTTGGCCAGGCGGGTGGTACTGCATTTCTGGCGCTAATGGCTTTTGCTGCTCTGCCATCGACAGAGATGCGCCCGACGGCGCTCGGTCTCAACATTGTTGTCGCGACTTACTCTACATGGGTCTTCAACCGCAATAAAGTCGTTGACTGGATAATGCTGCGTCCGCTTCTGCTCGCATCGATGCCGGCGGCGTTTGCCGGTGGCCTTATGGTGCTCGGAGAAGACATTTATAAGACGCTGACCGGGATCGTCCTTCTACTGGCAGGAGCCGTGATGATCGTGCGGCGCGGAGGCGCCGCCGATCGCATTCACGAAAATCGGCTCTGGGGAACGGTGAGCATTGGAGCGGCCATTGGCCTGGTTTCCGGCCTGACCGGCGTCGGCGGCGGAGTGTTCCTCGCCCCGACGCTCATCGCCCTGAATTGGGCGTCGCCGAAGCAGACAGCCGCGCTGTCGCCCCCTTTTATTCTGGCTAATTCCACAATCGGCTTCGTTGGAGCTCTTCTCGCTGGTCAATTTCCGTCTTCGTATTTCGGGCTTTACGAGTCGCCGCGCTGGGGGGCGCCGTTGCAGGTACGATGATCGGCCTGAAATGGATGAGCCAGACAACTGTCAGGTTCATCCTCGTGGCGGTTCTATTCGTTGCCGGCATCCAGTTGGTTTGCGCATGATTGTGCGGCTGAAGCGCGACCAATGAAGACCTGAACTGCACAATCCTGCGAAGATTGATAACTGCAAAAGCAAGCGCAAAAACACGCGACATGAAGCGCTGAGGCGGACAGAAACGCATCGTCAGATTGCGACTGCGTGTGAGAAGCTGTTCGGACTCGTACCCGGGATTAGCAAAACCTGACACTTGGTTGTGAATTGGTGAGTTGCTTGTATTCGGCGATGGAACGTCGCCGAGCCAAGGCGCCCCGACGCACTTTGCCGGGGTTGGAAGTGCGCCGGGTCCGCCCCAACATCATCAGTACATCCGTGACGATGCTTGCGGCAATGAGACAAGCAGCGTGGCGGAAATGAGGCCCGTCCATTTTTTTAGGCGTGCGGTCTAAAATGCTTTCTGCGCGGATCCAAGGGCCTTGAATCTCACGTAGCGTCAGGTTGTATGATCTCGCGCTTGTCGCGCCTCATCTAATGAGCAACTTCTTATCCATGGTATGTTCAGCCGGACGCGTCCTGCTCAGGCATCTATCCAAGAGGTGCCGCCTATAGCGAAGGAAGGTGAGCGACGAGAAGCCACTCCACCCGGACCTGCACGGGATATCGCTTGCCTCGCGGTGATGGGTCGAGATGGTGGATCACATCCACGCTCGCAGCGCAGCCCTCGGCCCTCATACCTCTCACGCCACGTCAGTCCCTAGGCCGTAATATCGAGAACGGAATTCCGATTTCGACTAAGTTCGGACCAGTTGACATAACTCAAAGACACAGGAGGGCGCATCGGCCAGCTTCGCGGCTGTATGAGCATGGGAAGCCAAGCCTTGCAGACCGCACTCCTGAACAAATATTGCGATGCTCGCCTGCCTTGGTACACCATCTACCCAACTGTACCGGATTTCTCCACGACAATCGGCGCCAGAACCTGTCAGACTTGGTTGAACCGGCTGCCGCCCGACGAACCCGTATCGCTCTATATCCACGTTCCGTTCTGCCGGTCGATCTGCTGGTACTGCGGGTTTCCTACAAGCCTCACTCGCAGCGAACGGCCGATTCGCAATTACTTGACGTCGCTGCGGGAGGAGATTCGTCTGGTTGCGGAGCAACTGCCGCGCGCGTTGCCCGTCAACGACGTGCATTTCGGCGGCGGAACGCCGACCAGCATTGCGGCGGTCGATTTCCAAGCTCTGATGGTGCTCTTACGGCGCTATTTTGCCTTCAGCACGTCCGCTAGCGTCGCCATCGAGATCGACCCGCGCGCGTTCACGACCGAGATGGCGCAAAGCTTAGGGGCAGCCGGGGTCAGCCGCGCGAGCATTGGTGTGCAAAGCTTCGACCCCAAGGTTCAAAGGGCGGTCAACCGCCTTCAGAGCGAAACGCAGACGGCTTCTGCTGTCGAAAGTCTTCGCCAGCAGGGAATAAGCCGCATCAACTTTGACCTGCTCTTTGGTCTGCCGCACCAGACGGTGCAGTCCTGTGTGAACTCGGCAAGGACGGCAGTGGCCATGCGACCCGACCGGCTCGCGGTTTTCGGTTATGCCCATGTGCCCTCCTATATGAAACGTCAGCGCCAGATCGATGAGACGGCACTGCCGGACAATGTTGCCCGCGTCGAGCAAGCTGCGGCCATGGCGGACACGCTGGTGTCTGCCGGCTACCGGCAAATCGGGCTCGACCATTTCGCCTTGCCGGACGACGAGCTCACGCTGGCACAAGAAGCTGGACGGCTGCGCCGCAACTCGCTGGGTTATTCGGCTGATACCTGCAAGACCGTGATCGGCCTTGGTCCGTCAGCCATCGGCCGTCTCGGTGACGGGCACGTCCAGAACGCGGCCGAAACAGCGACTTATAGCCGGCATATCAGAGCTGGCCGTCTGGCAACATCGAAGGGCTGCTGTCTCACTGAGGAAGATCGGCTGCGGGCTGCAATTATCGAGCGCCTGATGTGTGATCTGGAGGCCGACGTGCCGGCACTCTGTGCGGCCCACGGATTTGATCCGATTGGGTTTCTCGATTCAGCCGACCGCTTGGAAATGCTCACCGAGGACGGGATCGTGGAGATCCAGGACGGCTTCATCCGCGTCAAGCACGAGCACCGTTTTGTCGTACGCGCCGTCGCTGCCGCATTCGACGCTCATCTCGACCGCGCACCCTACTAAGCCAGGCACTTGAGCAGGGTTTCGATGCATCAATGCTGCTTGCGGACGGACGATCGAAACAAGCGCCGCGGGATGCTGTCGGCTGAATTGATGCGGATCACCTCGGCGAGCTGACCTTGGCGACGCCGCTGCGTTCGTAGGCATCGGCTATCTATCGCAACAAGCCACTTTGCGAAACGTACGGCCGACCTCGGTGAGTGCGGCTAAAGGACTCGGCCACGCCTGTAACAGCCTTAACATGTCAAGGCCTGCCCCTCTTCTGTCCTGCGATCACTGGCGCACCTCCGACGGAAACGGGGCCTTGTGGTTTGGACCGCTCTACGCGCTTCTCGTCGCGCTTCTTGGCCGGGCTCGAAGCAGCTTGTGGGGGCGACGAAGAAATAGCGGAGGGAGCAGAAGGGACGGCTGCTGGATTCTGCAAGGAATCAATCCGCGAAGCCAGCACTGTGATCTGATCTAAGATCCCTTTGAGGTCCTTCCGCTGAGCATCGATGTACCGGTTGAGCTCTGCGATATCCTCGCTCACCTTCTCCCGCGCCCAACGTATCTCGGTTAGGGATATCCTGTCCCGCGCTGACAGGCCTACCGCCGCATCTGCGGGCCCGGCTGCCGGCGTCTCGACAAACCCTGCGAGGCTGCGGCCAAAATGGGCTGCTGCCGCACACAAGCCGACGAGGACGAGAAACACCAAACCGCAGCGAATTCGCCCTGACGAGCCGTATAAGAGCGGCCGCAAGTCTGAAGCGGCCGCCTGATCAACAATCTCCATCGTTCCTTGCCCGACTTCCCCGTTTCGATAGACTTCTTGGTTGACGTGAGAGCTCGCGATGCTCGCGCATCCCAGCGAGCTGCGGCCGCCCCAACAACATCCTTCAACTCGCCGACCATTTGCTCCCTTGGCTCCAATGAAGCGGCCCGTCTTGACCAAGGCAAAGCGAACACCCTACGGGGAACTCCTGCATTATAGGGAGGCTGACGGTAGCACTAGTTCTCATCTTCCTCGGCCATGGTGCAGCATTTTCGATCATTCAGGACAACGTTGCAGATTTTGTACCCTGCCGACGCCTGATGCGAGCCGGCCGCTATTTCCTTCAAAGTCGGACGCTCGGCTTTCCGTGCTGCCGAGGCTGGCAACTCGCAGCCAGGCGTTACGGAAACGGCGCCACAGCTGGCGCTCGAGCCACCATGCCATTGGAGCGGCAAGTGTTGAGCTTGGCCAACTACCAATCCTGGCAGGTTGATCGAGACGACGGACACATGGCAAGCGTGGCCACGAACGCTACGGGGCCACAGCTAGGAACTCGGAATGCACCACAGATTTGTCCGTGCCAATGCAGCGGACGGAATTAGCAGCTGCTCGCCCAAAGCCACCAAAGCAGCTCGAGACCTGATTCCTCCGCTCTCCTGGGCCACCATCATGGACGTTGTAACGCGATCGCTGCGCGAAAAGATTCCAAGGCTCTCTGGAAATCGCGGCCGTCGATCGCTTCGTCCTTGGCGGACCACGATACCAAGACAGCTTCACGACGCCACGGCTCCGGTTTGGCTGGCATTGCATTCTGGTGGCTTCTATATCGTCGAGATTGGCATCTTCCAGCAAGATGCTCGGCAAGGCTGCAATCCTCTGGCCCATGGTGGATCAAGGTCGAGGTTCGAAATGTCCAGGCGGCGAGGACAGCTGCGGCTCCGCGCGCTTGCGGCCAACGGTTCTCGCTCAGCCAGCAAGCGCTGCTCACTCTCGGCAAATCCGGCCTGATGCACACGCAAGGTGCAGACCAGATCGTGCTCGTACTTGCGGGCGACCAGGTTCCGCAGCTCTAGCGAAATCTCGCTGGGATAGCCGTCCTGCCCATGAGGCGTCCTCCCTCTTGTCCTCAGATGCCAAGGCTTGGGATGTCCGTTCTGGACCAGTGAGGCCGATTTTCAATCCATTCATGGTTCGCAATAAAAGGACACGAAGTAGACTGTGCGTGATTGCTTTGTTGCGGCGACGACGCCTCGGACATCTTCGGCTACCGCAGCATTTGCCTGCAGCCTGCGATCAGGCCTGCCGCAACGGCGACTTGCCGTCGCACTTTCGCTCGCGGCTTGTTTGGTCGCCCCCTCCGTTTCGGCACAATCTGCTGACGAGCCTGTCCCCAAGAGCAACGCTGCGGACCAAGCCACCAAGAGAAGAATGCCAACATCCTCCGATGCCGCCACAAAGCTTCAGATCGGCGTGGTCAATCAGCCAATTCGACTTCATGCCTCGGCGCTGGCATCAGCTCCCAACCTGCCTCTCATAAAGCGCGGTAGCGCCGGTTGGATTGCTCAGACGCAAACGCGAAAGACAATCGACCCCTTCGCACGCTTTGATGCTTTCCGAGAAAAAGGGATCTGGCTCAACATACCCGGCCCCGCTGATACGATTGATCAGGACAAGGATGGCGTTAGATCCGTGTTGGCAGAGGTCGGCATTGGCTATATCGGCTGGACGCACAACACCTTTGCAAACAACCAGCTACCGAATGCGGCCAGAAGCAGCATCGCCAACCAGCTCTATATGGGGCAGAATCCGACATTTTCTACGGCCAACTTCGTGCTCGTCACCTATGATCTCAGCCGGTTTGGTATTCCCGATGGACAGATTGTCGTTGGAGCCGAGCAGCAATACTGGACATGGAAGCGACCTGGACCGGATCGAGTAGGATTAAATACATTCGCCTACTATCAAACTTTCCTCGACAGGAAATTCGAACTCAAATTTGGCTATCTCAGAAATGCGAATGAGTTCACCGGCACATTGTTTGGAGGAATTTCAGGATCAAACATGTTTGCTCTTTTCCAAGCAGGGATGAGCACCAACGCCGCGCCAACGCCGGCCGCCACCCTGAAGTACAATTTTGATGATCACTTGTACAACAAAGTCTCCGTGCAGCGGTCAATCAGTCCAGATGGTCCCTATGCGCAGATAACCGAAAATCCTTCGGGTTTGAACTGGAGCACAGCCAATGCCGGCATTCTGTTCATTGATGAACTTGGCTACAAGAGCAAGGCCGCTCCCGGCGTACCCGACACCTGGCTGCGGGCCGGCATTGGCTTGAACAACAGCCGCTACAAGAATTTGGCAGATCCGGATCAACAAAGGGAGAGCGGGAATAACTTCCATTACATCGCTACTGACAGGCAGCTCTGGCAGAGTGACGTTGAGGGGACGCCATCTCGCGGCATCTATGGCGGATTCTCCATCATGGGAGCTCCGCCTGACCTAAACAGGATCAGCCAGTATTACGAGCTTCGTCTTTATGCGAAGGGACTATTTGACAGTCGGCCCAGTGATTTGATTGCTCTGGTTGCCAACAACACAACCTGGAGCAGGTTTGCAGTGGATGCTGCCTTGGCCAAAGGGCAGCTTGCGCATCGCAATACCACAGCCATCACGGGGACATATACTGCGCATCTCGCTCCGGGGATATATGCAAGTCTCGGCCTGTCCTACATTCACAACCCGATAAGCGTTATCCACACGCACCAAACGGAACACGCCCTCAATCTGTTGGTGTCTACGCTGATATTTTTCTAGATCAGTGAGGATGCCACCAATTCGGCTACCAAACTCTCGGTTCGAAAGAATTGCGCGCAAAGTTCTGCCAGCGCGCCGGCGAGACGCTGCGAGAAGGCGAACCAGGGGGCCTGCTATCGCATGATCTAAGAGCCTCCTGACCGGATTTCGGCTACAGCTACTTATCCGCAGGCTGCCCCACTCGACATAGGGCGCGGGGGTGAAGTTCCAAGAATGAGCTGAGACAGATAGGGAATGTCGCGCACGGTTCGGCGCACCATTAGCGCGACGAGAACAATCGCAGCCCCTAGAATTCCCGCCACAGCCAACTTGGATGGGAGATCCGATGGCTCTGCGTACTGTATCGAATCCATGAGACGAAATGCCATGCCCTGAATCAGGTACAGCACCAGCGTGCTCTGTCCTATTTCCAAGGCGATAAAGCGGACCACTCGATTTGAGCGGCCAACTCTCCAGCATTTCTGGAAGAGTACACTCATGATCGCTGAGGCCGCTGCTGAGCCAAAAGGCATCAGAAGCACGTCTTTTGCCGACTGCATATCTTTGACCAGGACGAGATTGTTGTAGACGTAAGTATCTTTGCGCCAAGCCAGAAAGCACACCAGTGTGGCTATTGAGGCAGACATGATCAAGAGCGGCTTGTAAGCGCGCGTTATGCTCGTCCACCAGTCTCTTGACTGCGCAAATGAGAACCCCAAGCAGAAAAACGGGTAAGTGTACTTTATGAGAGGAAATATGGAGAATGTCAGAGGTGCAAGTGTGAGCAGGATGACCGATAAGAATAGGATCCAGGGCGACCAACGATTGAAGATCGAAAGAATTTTGACGAGAAGAAAACAAACGAGCGCGGCCCAGATGAACCAGTATGTGCCGGCGACATCGTTTAGAAGCTGTAAAATGTTGCCTAATGCGTCAGGGGCGCGGGGAAGCACGGCTAACTTTGCTGTCTCCAGGAGAGCGCACCAAAACAGCATGGGTACCAAGAGCTGCATCGACCGATCACCGACGGCTTGCATCAACGACTTTCGCAACAGCGCTCGGCAAGAAAGATATCCGCTTATCGCCATGAAGAGAGGCATGTGGAACATGTAGATCCATTTGAAGAATGGCGAATCCCAGTATCCTTCATCTCGGTAGAGAATATATTGGATCAGGTGACCGACGATCACCAAAATGATGAGCACTCCTTTGTCGAAATCCAAAGCTAGATCGCGATCGTTTTCCTCTGGCGTCCCAGGCAAAGTCGACCCAGTTACATTTCGCAATGTATCAATCATCTCGACATCCCTTCATCCAACGAGCTGGAGATCCGTCTGACGTTGGGTAGCTGCCGCGACCAAGTACTGGCCGGAAGCTGCATCATCAGGTCGTCGGTCCATCATGCTCTTCAATTTGGAGTTCCGAGCCGGCATCAAAGACATCCCTGCCGGATGTCGTAGGTCCACTCTCCGGAACGCTGCTTTGAAGCTAACCGTTCAGGTCAGCTGGAATATCGGGTGCTGGCGAACCAGGCGTGCGAAGGTCGGCCGCGGCCTGGCCGCGTCCGAGAAGACACCACATCATGACGACTGTTCTTAAGGTCAAGTTTCATGAGATGCCGCGTTATACCGGCGCACGGGATGCCCGGTCCAAGAGAGAGATAGGCTGAGCAGCCGAACATCGGGATCCGGCTGCCAACCACTTAGTATGAAAGGCAACTGCTGCAGCTTTTGCTCCATGGCAATCGATCCGACCGTCGATCGTGGAGGCAATTGCCATCGCAACTCTACGCTCCGATAGCTGGCTGGGCGCCAATATTCAATTATATGGATGTGGGCGATCGTTATAAAGAAAGGGGGACCGAGCTATACGACGGTTTACCGATTTGAAGTGTTGCTACCTCACTTCGATCGGCTGCCAGATCGAGCAGTCACCTTGCTGGGTGCCCCGTCCGGAAAAAGTGTTTGCAACGCACTACGCGAATTTCGAATAGCGGCAATACCCACCTCGAGGATGAAGGCCTGCAACAGGGCTTCCTTCCAAAAGTATTCGACCTTGCCATCACGATTAGCCAGCCTCAGCAAACCGACGTTGTTGGCGAGCGTTCCCACATCCCGCCAGACGCTCGCGTCGTCCGCACTCCGGACTGTGGGCGGTCGAAGTGGTTCGAACAGTTGCGCTCACTGAGCAACGGCTTCTAGGGCAAGATGATCGGCGGAAGATTTGTGAAAGCCTGAGGGATAGAGAAGGCCGCGTTCAAGCTGCGCCAACAAACGGGAGGCTGGACCGCTCAGGCGGTGCCCATCTCACTACTTCGAATGGATACATCGGCTGTCAAGGGCCGGGCTGTAGAACGCCTCGCTGCCCCGCCGAGCGCCTGAGATTGCCGTCCACCTGCGCTCTTCAGCCACGTTCAGGATAGATGCGAACGCGCTGGCGCCCCTCGCTTTCATCCAACTCGCCCCTGTAGGGCACGCCGCGGATCTGGAAATAGGTTGGACGCCCAGCCGCCGGCATGATGCGTTCCCCCTGCAGGACGCGGACAAGGTAAAGCGGAAGGAACCGTTCGCGGTGCTCCCATCCTCCGTGGATCAGGTAGCCAAGATCCCGTAGACCCTCACGGGGTTGCTCGGCTCGGACGACCTGCGGTGGATGATGAAGCGGCCGCGATGGCCCAGCTTCATCAAGGTAGCTCGGGCGGGGATGATGGATCAGGCGGACATCCGTGGGCCCTCCTGGTCCGAATGTGGCCGAGTAGCGCTCACCGTTGATCATAAACTGACTTGGCCCGAACTGGTTTGGCAGCAGATTGATGTTGCCGAGGACGTCAACCAACACGTCCGAGGCCGCTTGAGAACCGTGACGCCAGTCCGAGCCAACGACGGCCCCGATATCGCGCAGTTCCTGGGCGGCCCCGGACGGTCCAGCGAATGACGGCGCTCTGCGAAATTCAGGTGTGGGCGCGGAGCGCGCATCGTCGCGCAGTCGTGCGGTGTGGACGGATCCAAATCAACCAGGGGATCCAGACCGCTGTAGATGTTTGATGAGCGAGGCCGCACTGACGATGGTGAGGCGGGTTCTTGCATCTGTTGCCCGAACCAATCCCAGGCTCCTTGGCTGAGACTGGCCGGAGTCGCAGGAAGCCCGTGCGGCAGATTGGGCTGCGCGACCCAATAGGGCGCTTGCATAGGTGCGGCGGGTTGGAGGATCTGCTCGCTGGGCCGATCCCAAGCCGCGGCGCTCGGGCTGGCCGACGTTGTAGGCAGTTGCTGCGACGAGGCGGCCTGCCAACCGTGGTGCGGCGCTGGCAGTGATGGGAAGGATCCGTGGATCTGCTCACCAAGCCAATCCCACGCTCCCGAACTCGGCGTGGCTGGCGTTGCCGGGACCTCCTGCGGCCAGTGCGCCTGTCGAGCGCCTTCGGCGACGGGCTGCCCCGCATCCTCGGCGGGTTGCAAACCGAGCGCCCTGTTCGCCTCCAAAATTTGCTGGTAGGGGCCAAGCCTGAGCAAATCAGCGTTGATTTTGCCGTCCTTGGTTTCTTGCCTGTACTCCGCGACATCCTGGTCCAGCCCGGAGGTGAAGAGCCGGCCGGCGATGGCCGGCTTATCGTGCTTTTGCAGCCATTCACTCAGCCTCGACATTCGGCGAGCCTGCCTGTCGATCGTCTCCGGCTCAACCCTGCGTGTCGCCTTTTCCGCCGCGACCCACATGCCGATGAGGGTCGCGTCGGCACCATGGGGAGCCAGGCGACGGAGATCGGCTGACAAGGTGTTTCCGGCCCCGACCTCACGGAGCTTTTTCAAGGCAGCTTTGATACGCCTTGCGCGGTCCGCTGCATAGGTGTCGACATCCTGGTCGAGCTCAGCTTCCAGCTGGTGGTTTTCCACCTCCGGATCTTCCAATTGCGCATTTTCCATCTCGAGGCGAATGCGATCCGCAATTGAGGGCCTATCGTTGTCATTGAGGCGCGCGCTCAAAATGCGCAGGTCGGCTGCCGCATTTCTGATGGTGCCGTCGGTGAGGTTGCCGGCTGCGGTGCCTTCGGTGCGGTTGCGGACTGCTCTTTGTCTAAACTCTTTGATGAGCGCCTCGTCCTCCGGATCGACCCCACGGGTCCGGCCCGGCTGTCTGGCGTAATCGACGCGAAAAGTCGTCGAGAAAGCATCCGGCTGCGCGGTCTCCCGCGAGGACTTGTTACTCCCACCAAAGGCTTTGCCGAGTCCCGACTTGAAGCGCGACCACAGTCGGCGGCTTTTACCGCTCCTGGCCTGAACCGCAGGCTCTTCGTCCGGCAAGCTGTAGCGGGCGCTGCTGAACAGATCATCGCGCAAACTGGACTGCGGCACTTGGGCCGGAGCATCAAGCTGAAAGCGGGGAATGTCTAAGCTCCGCCGCGCATCGCCCCGCGCGCTGTCCCTAAAATCCGAGCGTGGAGACACCCGCATCGAACCGCCGAGTTCGTCCCGTCGAACTGCCCGCCCCGCTCCTGCGGGAGCCTGGTCCGGCGAACTGGACTTTGCGGAACTCTCATCAGACGAATCGAGCTGCAAATCTTCCATCCGCCGCTCAAAATCGCCTTGCTGGCTTGCGTTGCCCCCTAGCCGTGCCGCTCGCCCCTGTCGGGCGGCGTACGTCTCCATCCAAGCGCCTGAATCGAAGAATGGGTCAACTGGATCCATCCTGCTCTCCTTGTGACGGTGTAGGCCCTGCGCAATCCGCACGCTTGCACGGCCGCCAAGCGGCAGCTGTGGAGCAAAGTCAGATTCTGGATTTTTATGGGACCTAGCTTTCGAAAAGCTGACGAGAACAAGAATTCACAGCGGGCAATGCCGCTTGCGTTGATCTCCTCTGAAGGGGCAGCAAGGGAGCCGGCGAGGTGCGACGGCCGTGCCCCGCCCCAATTTCAGTTGCTGTCGACGGGACGCCCCAGCGCAAGGACGCTCTCGTGCGCACTATTGGCCTGAGAGCCGCTTAAAAATGAGAAGACAGCCCGTAAGCGTTCCTCTATTCCGATCTGGAAGGTCCGGCGGATAGCCAATCTGTGTCACCTGCGAAGAACGCTTTCAGCGACCATTTCGCGGCTTCGCCTTCGGTCAATTGGTGCGAATAAGGCTCGCGGCCTGCGGGATTGGCCCCGACACTGGTGGATTTGTATTCAGCATAGTAGGCCGTCCTCAGCGAATTGGTCTTGCCCGGAGCCCATTCGCGCCAGCCTTCCGCGACCACCGGTGCATCCAACTTCGTCGATAGGAACACCACCGTTGCATAGGGGCGCCAGGGCCGGCCAAGCGCAACATCCCGCGCGGCGGAGTCGGCAGTCAGTCTGCAATGCTCGAACACATAGGCACTGTCCTCGTCCGGCGCTGCCTTGCTCTGCGCGGTATAGACGACCGCCTGATTGGCGATACCGTGCAACTCACAGTGTCGGAAATAGGCCTTGGCATTGCCGAATATGAAATCGACGTGTCCTTCGATATAGCAATCCGAGAAGTATTGTCGCGACATTCCGCCGTTCTGCCCCTTACCGGCGAACAATGTGTCCTGGGCGCCGAGCAGGCGGACGCGGCTGATGATGTCCCTGTCTCCAGTAACGGACAGTGCGACGGCCTGCGAAGCTGGATTTGCCGAATTGAGCGCGTAATCGTTTTGGATCGTCAGGTTGTCGAGCCGGAAGTCATCGCCTGAGGCGTCCAGCGTCGCAGAACGGATGGTTCCTCCGACGTTGATAGCGCCGTCGCCGTACACAATGACTGTATCATCCGGCATCCTGCCGGAGCCTTTGATATGAACACCGGATTTGAAGACTTTGACCTTCTCGCGATAGATGCCCGGCGCGATCTGAATATCCCCACCTTGGCCCGGTAATGCGTCGATGGCGGCCTGCACGGAGTGATAAGCTGCCCTGTCGGCATGCGAGACCAAAAGGGCTTCAGCACGGGCTGCCGAGATGCCGAAACATCCGGCCAGAACCGCAGCGAATACCGCGAAAATCCGCATGTGATCTCACCTGTTATCGGGCTCGCTGCACGCTTGATGCAATCGGTGGAATGTGCCCCCGCGACCTGGCAGCCTAGTGTCAAACAACGTTTCCTACCGAACCGGAACTTACGCGCCCATAGGCGAAACGTCCGATCGCGGTAACGCCTGTCCCCATTCGCAAGGCCAGCGAATCAAAACCGTATCAGGCAGACGTGACCGGTCCGAAGGTTCGGCACCGAATTGTTGTGCTTACTGGTTACCGTCGCGGAATGCCCTGGCGCACCCCTCCCAATCGCGCGGCACCGGTTTTCTCGCTTGCCCGGGCAGCGGCGGAGACACGTCAGAATGATCGGCTGTCACATTCGCATGTTCGAGCTGCCAAGTCGCGGAATCGGCAAATCGAACATCCTCTAGCGTCACATCAAGCGCATGGCCCTCGTCAACCCCGCGCATCAGTAGCGCACCATTGTCGCCGCGCACATGGCGCAGAGCGATCTGGCGATAGACTGGAATCCTACTGCCTTGGGCATGGGGATCGTACTTTGTATCGAACGCGACCGGCCATCGGTTGCCACGCAGACACACATTCTCATAAGTCACGCGTTGGACCAGGCCGCCTCGGCTGACATCGCTCTTGATGCGCAGGCCAGACGTCGTGCCGTCCAAGGTCAGGTTGCTCACGAGTATGTCGCTGGCGCCGGAGTTCACCTCGCTGCCGATCGACATCCCGTGTCCCCACCCGAAATAATTATCGGTGATGGAGATATGGCGAGTTGAACCATTATCGCCGGCTTTGATCGCTACGTTATCATCTCCAGTGCGGATGAAGCTGTGGGTGATGGTCACATCCTGGCTGGCGCCTGGGTCGATGCCGTCGGTATTGCGGGCATCGGCCGGTGTATCGATCGTCAGCCCCCAGACCGTGGCACCTTCGACCCGGTTCATCGCGACATGGAAATTGGGTGCATTGCGCAAGGTGACACCAGAAAGCGCGATGTCCTGCGCATGATCGATCTGAATCAAACGCGGAGCGTTCTGACTACCGCCCTCGGCTTGCGCGCGGCGGGCCAGCTGCCACCAGGTCTCGGCGCTGCCGACCATCGGCGCACCGCCCTGACCATCGATGATGCCGTCGCCATAAATACCGCCGCCGCGCGTTTTGAAGAAGCTGATGAACGGCCGGCAACCGTCGCCCTTACCTGCGATGCGGCCACAATGTCCGCGGCCCTTGTCGTACGCAGCTGGCTCGGGAATAGCCAAAAGTGTTGCACCGCGTCCAATCCACAGCGTTAGGCCCGATTTCATCTCGAGTGGATGCGACCGGAACTCGCCACGTCCGAGATAGACCGCAGCACCGGCGGGGCAATGGTCGATGGCATCCTGTAGCCGGGCCGTATCGTTGCTGCCAGACGGCACCGGGCGGTCGCAGACCGTCTGAGGTGCAACGGGCTCTGCGACAATGCGGCGATCTTGCGCTTTTGCGCTGGGGCAGACAACCATGGTGGCAACGATGGACATCAGCGTCCATTCGCGAAAATACTTTGTCATTAACCTCGTCTCTTTGCCGCGAGCATCATCGCCGCTTCGTTGTCCTGAGCTGAGCGCTGACCAACCAGCCGCAGCTCGCCTCACAGGCCAACGCAAGATGACATTTATAAGACGCAAAAAAGGCCTAGGCCTTGCGAGTTCACGCGATGAAGAATGAGCGTTCCGCAAGAGATCACACCTTGTGACCACGTGCACTTGAGCGGCAGGTGCGAGGGCGCGTCTTCAATTGGCGTGCGACACTCGGTGAGGCGGCCCACCACCTTTACAGGGCCTGCACACCAACGGCGTAGAGAGGGTGAGCGGCTCTGATTATGTTAATTCACGCCAATTCCGGATTTATTGCTTTCTGTTCCCTCAAGGCGGTGGCTGCCCGCCGGGGCTGCAATTCAGATGTGGCATGCATTGTGATTGATCTTGCGAGTGAGCGCGTGGTCCACAATTGATGGCTGAGCGCGCGAGACCGGTGACGCAACGCAACCACTCTAATAACGATTAGGCGGGGACAGATGACACAAGGTTCACAAGCGATGATCATTGGCGCCGGACGCGTCGGGTTAAAGCTAGCCGAACTTCTCACAGCGTCTGGCGGACGAGTACGCTTCGTGGATCACAGGCCGGTGGCTGGAATAGATCAGAACCTGATCGTGAGCGATGCGATCCACCTGACGCTGGAGGCCGACTCCGCTATTGCGGAGTCCGATATTGTCGTTCTTTCTTTGCCGTTCACGGTAGCAGGAGCCGCGTTCGGATCCGCCTGTCGGCGGCTCAAAGGCGGCGCATTGTTGATCGAGACGCTTTCGGTCAAGACGAGACCGGCCTCCTGGGCGGCCAACTTACCTCGCGAGGTGGAATATCTTGGCCTCAATCCACTGTTTAGCCCGGAGCTCGGTTGGGCAAATCGTCCGGTCGCGGTGATCGCGTATCGATCAGGGCCGCGCCTCGAAGTCTTTCTGCAGCTTTTACGACGCACGAGTGCGAGCCTTGTCGCGCTCCATGCCGAAGCTCACGACCGACTTCTTGCGCAGCGTCAGCTGGCTGCGCATGCGCTGCTCCTGTCGCTCGCGAGCATCCTTCGCGACGAGAACACGGAATTTCCGCTTGAGGTCGGTCCGCCTCCTTATCACCTTCTCCTGGCGGGAGTCGGGCGCATGTTGAGCGGCAACCCCGAGACGTTTGCTGAGATTCAGACGGAGAATCCTTTTGCGGCGACAGTCCGCTTGCGTCTGATCGCCGCACTCGAGAGGCTGAGCGGGGGCAGCCAGGAAGTCCTAGATCACCTTCGCTGCGAGTGGAGGGATCTCGCGCCACGTCTCAAACCGGCCGCCAAGACCTGCGAGCGCCTATTTGCGTGCCCGATTTTCCCTCTAGAGATGAGCGAACGCGAGTATCGCTCCGGCGAATGCCGCCTTGCGCGGAGTGATTGAGATTGTAGATATAGGTATGATTGACGTTCCGACAGGGCAAGAAATCTCGATTCCCGGGCAACTCGGCAGCGTAGCCTTCTCTTTTCGTTTCCCGAGCGCTTCCGACCAGATCGATCTTTCAGTGATCAGTAAACTTCGCCGGTGCAGCTGGCGGCGGCCTGCGCGGCGACTTTACGTACGCAGTCGTCCGTGGCGCACCACTGCTGACCGTGATTTCGGTTAGGTGTCTTACCGCCGGGCAGACCTTCACAGGAGATTTCTGCACCCTATTGCCTTACGTTTATCAAGTCGCGAAGCATTGGTTGTGCGACGGCTCTCCACGCGTCTAGCGCGTAGCCGATTCCTTAGCGTCGCGTCCAACCCATGAGATACGCCCGATTCATCTTGGGTAAATCCGACCGGAACGCGCCATGCCCGAGATTGACCGCAGGAGTAATACCGACATCGTACTTCTCGATTGATAAACTTCCGCCTACCCACGGACCGCCCTTGGTGCCTCGCTAAAATCGTTCGGCTGTACCGCTACACTTCCCGACTGGAGTCCCGCCTCCCCCTCTCCATGTGCAAGGCGCTCCAAACCCTGAGGGCTCGCGGTGTGAGGCTGGTACCGGCAAGTTGTTTCCAGGACTTCCGCACCTCGATCCAGCGGCTTTTTCGAGCGGGCAAGGCATCAAGCATTTTTTTGGCAATCGGAGCCAGGTGCGCAGTTTCGGAGTTCGGGTCTCGCTTGGCATCTTCAAGAACCTTAAAAGCGGCCCTTTCGGACCGCGTCCAACCCGACTCGGTGAACCTGCTCTCCGCGAAATACTCGAAACACGTGCGGAACGTCAAAGCGCGGCCAATGACCGTATGGTTTGGTAGTCCCGCTTGGCTCAGCCACCGCCGGAGATACCCACACCGCTCTCGGCTGCCATTTTCGGCAGGACCGCGAAATTCCAAGACCAAAAGCATCGCCATGCCAGCGATTTCGCGTCGTATCTCTTCATCCTGCTTTTCGAACCAATCCCGGATTACCTGTAATGGCGTCGCCGGCGGCTTCACGACCGGTGCCGCAGCGGTGCGGTGGAACGAGACCACGTTTTCCAGCGGGGGCATGCGCGGCCATGGCCTTCCATCTGCGTCCCACAAGACCCACCGCGCTGCAATCTTTTTTGCCTCTTCAGGAGACCTGGTTCGCCAAAGCTCCTTGAGCGCCTCGTTGACGTAATATGAGACGTCAGCTTTCAAGCCGCATGTACGTGCTATTGCTGCGAGGCGTCCGGCGTCAATGAGCCGCGCCGCGAAGTTATTCTCTGCGTTCATTTGCCGAGGCCCTTCATGTCCTTCCTAGCGCGCCCCGCTATTGGCTCTTCGGCGGCGTGATACGGGCCCGCGGGGATCTACACCAGCAGGCTCCCTCTCCCGCCTAAGTTCCAGGGATCACCAACTTCAGTAGCCAGCCATCGCCTCAACTTGCGATCGTGACCGTGCCCACGAGAGGGCGCCCTGTGCATTCCGGGGGCCTGCATTCTTCGTGCCACGGTAACAGTCCGCAATTCGTATTCGTTGGGTCCGCTTTGTTCGCTTTGCGACTTAGGCCCGTCTTGTTTCTTTCCACTCATGGACCATCCGTGGCAACTTCATGTGCCGCCGAGAGATCATCGATTGCGCAAGCGTTTTTCAGCAAGTTCAGACCCGGATGAAGGCTAGGCTTCGTGCCGGCGTCATCGACGCCGTTTGAATCGGCGTCGTTGCGACGAGTGGGCCGTCAGATCTCGGCTTCGCTTCGGGGGACATGCGACCAAGGCCTCGTGTTGCGTCAGGGAGCATGCTTTCTCCCGGTTCGCTCTGCCGGAGGATGCCGCGGATCCCCCAGCATCTTCAGGCAGAGTAACCCGCTCTTTCGAGGCAGAGCCCACTCCTGGCACGCCCGATGGCGATCATTTCGAGGTGCTTTCCTCGCTCATTGAGGAATAGGAGGACGGGCATTTCTCCACCGCACACGGCGGTCCGGTCGTGTCCTCCATCTTGCGATTGTGTCTATGGGCAAATCTCAATCCGCACTCGGCAATCCTGTCGGGCGCAATCGCGCGTCTGATATACTGAACCGAATTCGACCTCTAACGCTGGAAATGATCCGCACCCTGAGCAAGGAGTGGAACATTCCAATTGACGCCCTGATGGCTCAATACGAACCGGCGGGTATACGCCTAAATTTTGAAGGCCCGCTACGCGGGGCCGTACGCCTTCGAGATATACGTGAGCGGGTCACGCGCGATATGCCACCCGCTCGACCTGGTTCGCTGACAAGGCCACCGCTCAGCTTCGCATGGAGCTTATCCAGCAGCGCACTGTGCTTTTGTTGATCCTCCGGTCGATCGGGTCGATTTTCAGATCTGCCATCTGATACATATGGGAGGCAGACAGATGTCGAGGCCGGCCAGTGCGAAGTGCCCAGCCGCCAGCATTCTCTACAAGGACGTGTGCACTCATGGTCCTGAAACACCGCAGATCGTTCCCAATCGGGATAGGGGGGAGCCTCGCGGCTCCGCCCCTCCCACACCACCGGACATACGGGTCCGTATCCGGCGGTTCAGTGGATTATGCGGTCTGCAGCGCCGCGACGGAAGCCAAGCCGAGTGAACT
>NZ_JADYVV010000091.1:0-30571 GCF_020194035.1 Bradyrhizobium sp. BRP56 | reverse complement strand
CAGCCAAACTCGCCCTCATCGCCGTCGCCAGGAAGCTGTTGACGGTCCTCAATGCCATGATGCGAGACCGAAAGCCGTACCTGCAGACCAATCCAACATAACAGTTGCCGGCTTTCGCCGGGACGACACCGAATATTGGTGCCGCTTGTGAATCACAAGCTCACTTGCTCCTCAGGGTCTGACTATGAGTCAGACCCTGAGGATGACGGGTTAGTTGCCTCAAATCGACCGCATCAATCCGCCATCGACGCGGATGTTCTGGCCGGTGATGTAGCCCGCGCCGTCGGAGACGAGGAAGCTGATGGTTGCGGCGATCTCCTCAGCCTTGCCGTAGCGCTTCATCGGCACGCTGTCGCGGCGCTCGTCGGTTGCCGGCAGGCTGTCGATCCAGCCCGGCAGCACGTTGTTCATGCGCACATTGCTGGCGGCGTAGCTGTCGGCGAACAGTTTGGTGAACGCGGCGAGCCCGGCGCGGAACACCGCCGAGGTCGGAAACATCGCGCTCGGCTCGAACGCCCAGGCGGTGGAGATGTTGACGATCGCGCCGGATTTCTGCGCCTGCATGTGAGGCGCGACGAGACGCGTCGGGCGGATCACGTTCATCAGGTAGACGTCGAGACCGGTGTGCCACTGCTCGTCGGTCAGTTCGAGCACGCCCGCGCGCGGGCCGTGGCCGGCGCTGTTGACCAGCGCATCGATGCGGCCCCAGCGCGCGATCACGCCGTCGACGGCGCGCTTCAGATCATCGTTGGAACGGTTCGAACCAGTGAAGCCGAGGCCGCCGAGCTCCTTCGCCAGCGCCTCGCCCTTGCCCGACGACGACAGGATCGCAACGCGGAAACCATCGGCCGCGAGGCGCCGCGCCGCTGCCGCTCCCATGCCGCTGCCGCCTGCGGTAACGAGCGCGACCTTCTCCAAAGCCATGACCTGATATCCCTTCTTGTTGTTTCGTTCGAGGCGACCCTAGCACTGCCGATCGCAGCGCGCGACATCGCGCCTGCTTTGCGTCACCGGACGAAATGCGGCATGGTGACCAACATCGTTCTCCGGTACGCAGTATTCACATGACATCCCTCCTTCGACACCTTGTCATCGCCGCCGTGATGCTGTTCGCCGGCCCCACACTCGCGCAGACCCGGTCCGTCACCGTCGCCTCGACGACATCGACCGAGCAGTCCGGCCTGTTCGGCTATCTGCTGCCGCGGTTCTCGGAGGCCTCGGGCATTGCCGTGAAGGTGGTCGCGGTCGGCACTGGACAGGCGCTCGACATCGGACGGCGCGGTGATGCCGATGTCGTGTTCGTGCATGATCGCGTGGCCGAAGAGAAATTCCTGGCCGAGGGCTTTGCGACCAAACGCTATGACGTGATGTACAACGATTTCGTCATTGTCGGCCCGAAGGCCGATCCGGCGCATATCGCCGGCGACAAGGATGTCGCGGATGCCCTGCGCAAGATCGCCGCGACCAGTTCGGCCTTCATCTCGCGCGGCGACCACTCCGGCACGCACGAGGCCGAGCTGCGGCTCTGGAAGGCGGCCGGCGTCGATCTCGGCTCAGCGAAGGGCCAGTGGTATCGCGAGATCGGCCAGGGCATGGGTCCGGCGCTCAACATGGCATCCGCGTCGAATGCCTATGTGCTGTCCGACCGCGGCACCTGGCTGTCGTTCAAGAACCGCGGCGAGCTCGCCGTGCTGACCGAAGGCGACCGGCGGCTGTTCAACCAGTACGGCGTGATGCTGGTCAATCCGGCCAAGCACCCGACGGTGAAGGCCGTGGACGGCCAGGCCTTCATCGACTGGCTGGTCTCGCAGGCCGGGCAGTCGGCCATCGCCGGCTACAAGGTCGGCGGCGAGCAGCTATTTTTCCCCAACGCCGCGCACTAGCAGAAACGCGATCGTGCTGACGCTGACGCTCAGCGCAAGCAGGATGACGCCGAGCCCGAGACCGAGCGCCAACTCGCCCTTGCTGGTCTCGAGCGCAATCGCGGTCGTCATCGTTCGCGTATAGCCGCTGATATTGCCGCCCACGATGATGATGGCGCCGACCTCCGCGATGGCTCGGCCGAAGGCGGCGAGGAACGCGGTGAGCAGCGAGGCGCGGCCGAGCGAGAACACCAGCGCAAGGCTGCGCAGGCGGGACAGGCCGTCGGTGCGGATCAAATCGGCATATTCCGCCCACAGCAGCGCGACCGGACGATGCACCAGCGCGACCACGATCGGCGTCGCCAGGATGACCTGCGCCACCACCATCGCCGTCGGCGTGAACAGCAGCCCGGCGAAGCCCAGCGGTCCGGATCGCGACAGCAGTAGATAAAGCCCGAGGCCGACCACGACCGGCGGCAGGCCGAGACAGGCATTGGCGAGCACGATCACCACCTGCCGTCCGCGAAACCTCGATATCGCAAGCCAGCCGCCGATCGGCGCGCCGATCAGAAGCGCGAGCAGGCTCGCCAGCAGGCTGACGCGCAACGACAATGCGACGATCCCAAGCAGGACCGGATCGCGACCGGCTATCAGCGATGCCGCCGCCGTGATCGACTGTGCGAAATCATTCATGCCGGCACGTTTTGCCCGCACAACGTGCGCATCGTCAAATCGCAGGAACGATCAGTCGCTCAGGCCGGCGCGCCGTTCTTGAGCAGCTTGGCCACGGCCGCGACCAGTTCGTCAGGCGAGAACGGCTTGTTCAGCAGCACGCTGTCCGGCACGCCCCGGGTCGGCCACTCGTCGCCGCCGCCGCCGGTGATGTAGAGCACCGGGAATGACGGGTCGATCTCGCGGGCGCCGCGCGCCACGCGCCAGCCGTCGAGCCGTCCGAGCAGGCGGATGTCGGTGACCAGTGCGCTGTATTTGGTGCGGAACGCCTTCAGCAGCGTCAACGCTTCCTCGCCCGAGCCCGCGATCGCCGGCTCATAGCCGCCGTCCCTCAGGGCGTCCTCTACCATCATCTGAAGATCACGATCGTCTTCGATGACGAGAATGATCGGCGCGTCTTGCAAAGCTATCCCCCAGAAATCAGCCGGGTGCGCCCGGCTCCGAAGCATATGCAGCATAAAAGTGGCTACCGTTTGCACGGTGTCACCCAGTAAAAATACGGGTATCAGACGCGTCCCTATTCGTCGGCGAATTCGTCTTCTTCGTTGACCCCCGCCTTACCCCGCGGGGCCGGCTTTCTGCCGCCGAGCGATCCTGTGACATAAGGTTCGCGCGTTGCATAGGGGTTACGGCCGCCGGCACGCGCCGCGACCTCCTCGCCCGAGACGGCGGCGGGCTGGCAGATCAGGCGCCGGCTGGCCCGGCGCATCAGATCCACATGGATGTGGTCGTAGTGATAGACGTTGGACCCCGGCGCCAGCACCGTGGTGAATTGCTGGCAGGCGGCGGCCTGGACATCGCGCAGAAAGCCCTGCTCTTCCGGCAGGCCCTTCCAGCCATCCTTCACGGTGACACGACGCCCGTCAGCCAGCGTGAAAGCTGCGATGTCGAGCGCATTGCCGAAGGCGTGCTCGGAAATATGCGCGTGCGAATTGCCGTTCATGCCGCGGCAGGAATAGGCCGAGATCTGCTTGATCTCGACGACACGCGCGCCGAACCAGCGCTGCGCCGCCGGCTGTACGGAATCGGCGAGCCAGCGCTCGAGCACCGAGACGATCGGGCACGCCAGCGTTGCCGCCGGCTTCACTGCGACGGGGCCGACCGTCACCACCGGATTGCCGCCCGAGGGACCGAGCCGCGGCGGCGCTGGCGCGCCGGGCGGCTGGTGGGAATACGGTGCCGGTGAATAGGGCGCGGCCGCGCTGTCGCGCTGCGGATTGGATGGCAGGCCCGGATAATAAGGTCGCTCGCCCCTGGCATCGGGCGAGCCTTCCGACGGCAGATCGATCTCGTCCTGTTGCGGCGGAACGCCGGGCGCCGACAGCGAGACCGGCCCATTCTGACGGCTGCCATAGCCCGGCTCGTTGCCATAGCTCGGCTGGCCGACGGCCTGATTGGAATACGGCGCCTGCGCGGGCGGCGGAGGCGGCTGGCGGTTGATCGGCCAGCGCGGCTGGTTGCCGACTGATGCCGGCGGCCGCAGGCTGTCGTCGGCAAATCCGTAAGCCGAACTGGCTTCACCGAGCGCGGCGACCTTGAGCGGGAACTCGGCGCCGCAGACGCCAGGACCGGAGATCGGATCAATGCGGACAAGGTCGGCGCTCTCCTTGACCGCGCCCGACTTCAGGCATGCGGCCTCGGCCTCGGCCCGCCACGGTTCGCGCTCGGCGGTCTGAAACAGACCGCGACCGCAACCAGCCAGCGACACAAGGATAAGGGAGCCGACGAGATACAAACGAACTCCACGCGTCATGGCGCGGAGGTTCTGCGAATTTGATTAAAGACTCTTCAACGCATTTCGATGCGTTGTTTTCAGCTGTCCTTAACCATGCGGCGGAACCCGGCAGGGCAACACGCGCCCTGCCGAGAATGATCGCCATCACCACGTGTAGCGAACGACACCCTTGCCGCCATAGGACGACGTGACGTCGGAGAATTCGCCTTCGAAGGTGAGCGCCGCCGACCAGCCGCTAGTCCAATTCATCGCCGCGCTCGCGGTGGTGAGCACCGCGTCGCTCGCAGGCGCCGCACCGTTGACCACGAAGGACGCGCCCGGCAGCGTCTGGAATGTCGCGGCAACGCTGCGATCGGTGTTGTAGTCGTGCGCCCAAGCAAGGCGGCCGCGCAGGCTGAGAATGCCATCCTGCAATGCGATCGAGCGATCGCTGCGGAGGCCGAGTTCGCTGCGCGTGGCGGTGACGGTCTTGGCGCCATAGGCCGTCGCGAACGCGCTCGATCCCGACAGCACCTGCTCGGCATAGGACGGCAGATCGTAGGTCGTGAACTGTCCGGCGGCATAGGGCGTCAGCGCCAGCGACCACGGCGTGATGAAGCGATAGCCGCCTTCGATCCGGCCCGACAGCGCATTGGCGTTGAATTGCGCGCGCAGCCGGTCGATGCCGGCGATCGTCACCGTGCGATCAGTGGTGACGTCCTGCCAGCCATAGGCCAGCGCGCCCAGCAGATAGGCCGGCCCGAATCCATGACGGATGAAGGCGCCGGCCTGGAACAGATCGGAGCGTCCACCGCCGAGTGCATTGGCCACGGTGAAATTGGTGCCGCCGCCGGCGAGCGCAAAGCCCGCGATCGTGTCGGGCGAGATTCGGTAATCGGCGCCGACGGCGACACCGAAAATGCGGCTCGTGGTCGAATTCGATCCGACGGTGATGCCGCCATCGGTGCTCTGCCCGCCGCCGAAGCCCGCCGCCCAGACGCTCCAGCGCTGCTCGAACGACCGCGGTGGCGGCGGCGCCTTGCGATAGATCGCGGCATAGGCGTCGCGCGCGGCGTTCGCTCGCGACATGCCGGTCGATGCGTAGCTCATGGTATCATCAGCGAATTGCGACGCGCCGCCATTTGCAGGCACGCCGCCGCGCCCTTCGGTGAAGGGATCCGTCATGACGCCGAGGAACATGTTCATGGCGTCGAACGTGGTCTGCTGCGAGCCGGTGCCGAGTTCGCCCGACGCCTGCGTCAACCCCGCCGGCGTCAGCGCGCCGAACGCGGCGGAAATGCTACCGCTGCTGTTGAAGGCGTTGCTGATCGCATGGCCGACCGCGGCCTGATTGCCGCTGAGCTTGGCGGTTGCGGCAAAATTCAGCGCCAGATTGAGATAGACGTTGTTGGCGTCATAGCTCAGGCTGGAGATGAAGTTCGATGGCAAATTGCTGTTGACCGGCCCGGCAAAGCTGCCGCTGACACCGCCGGCCGCGTTGAGGATGGTGTACTGCTTCTGGAACGTGGTGCCGGTGAAGGACGCGTTGACCGTGGCGCCGCCGAGCGTTGCCGCACCTGTCGCGTTGGTGCGATCGGACGCCGCGGCCGACACTTCGACCAGATAGGTCGATGCGGCGGTGAAGGTCAGGCTGCCCTGCACCGTGAGCGCGCCGATCGAATTGCCCGGCGACAGCGTGCCGCCATTGACCAGGACATTGCCGACGCTGCCATTGCCGCCGAGCGTGCCGCCGGCATTGACGGTCACGGCATTGCCGAGCGAGCCATTGACCAACAGCGTCGCGCCGGAGCCGATGGTGGCGCCGTTCTGGTAGCTCTGCGCGTCGGTCACGGTCCAGACGCCGCCCTGCACGTTGAGCACCTCGAAATTGATCACATTCGAGAGCGTGCCCGAGCCCGGCCCGAACAGATTGAGCGTGTCGGTGCCGACGCCGCCATCGATCCGGCCGGTGATGGTCGAACCGCCATAGAGATTGAGCGCGTCGTCGCCGCCTTCCATACTGATCGCGCGGCCGGTATTGCCGATGATGGTGCCGTAGTTGGAGAGCACGTCGGCGCCCTCGCCGGTCTGGATCGCTGCGCCGTCGCCGCGGATGAAGCGGGTCGAGCCGGTGCCGGTATAGGTCACGCCGTTCAGCGTACCGACCGAGCCGGTATCGGGCGTGCCGTTCTGCAGCAGCGTAACGCCGTTGGGATCGGGAATCATGCCGTTGCCGATGATGGTGCCGTAGTTGACGATCCTGTCGTTGTCGACGGCAGCATTGCCGGTCTTGTTCTCGGAGCGGATCGCATAGCTGTTGTTGCCGACGATGGTGGCGCCGGCATAGTTGATCAGGTCGAGCGCCGCCGATCCGCTGCGCGAATGGTCCGGATTTGAATCGTTGTTGACGACGATGCCCGCCGCGCCACCGCTGATGGTGCCGTAGTTGCGGATGGTGCCGCCGCCGATCGCAATGCCTTCGCTGTTGTTGAAGCGGCCGCCGTCGTCGGCGCCGGTTGCGCCGGTGCCCTGGACGATGCCGTAATTGGTCAGCGTCAGGACATTGTCGATATCGATGCCGTCGCCATCGCTGCGCGTCGAGACGCCATCGATCGCCCCGGTGATGGTGCCGTAGTTGGTGACGATGGCGTTGCCGCCGCCGACGCCCGCACCGTTGCGGCCGATGATGGTTGCGCCGGCAAAATTGTTGACCGTAATGGTGCCGGCGTCGCCCGCGGTACCGTTCTTGGCACCCGAGATCAGGCCGCCGGCATAGTTGTTGACGGTGCCGTTGTGGCCGCCCTGAAGATCGATCGCATCGGCGCTGGGCCGGCCGGTTGCGGGATCGATCGTGCCATTGGCGATGATCTGGCCGTAATTGTCGATCGTGAAGTTTTCGCCCGGACGGATCGCGTCCGCATTGGCCGCGGTGATCAGGCCGGTCGCGCGGTTTGTGATGTGAACGCTCGCGGCGGTCGAGGTGAGATTGTCGAAGTCGATCGCCTGCCCGGTCGCCGATTTGATGGTGCCGGCATTGTCGACCGAGAACCTGGCCGCGGTCGTGCTGTTGCTGCCCGACGCGCCGTTGATCTGGATGGCGTCGTCCGCCGACTGGATCGTCGCGCCCGCATTGTTGACGACCGACAGCGTTGTTGAGATTGGTGGTGGCGCGGATCGCGCGAGACCCGGCCGTATTGGTCGCGTCGATCAGGCCGGAATTGGTGATCGTGGTGGTTCCGCCGCCGATCCGCATCACGTCGCTGCCTGATGACCTGATGGTGCCGCCGCTCTGGTTGGTGATCGAGAACACGGTGGTGTTCGACGTCGCGTTGACGAAGTCGAAGACGCGGCCGTTGCCCGTCGACTGGATGGTGCCGGCATTGTCGACGGTGACCGACCCGCTGCTCAGGCCGCCATTGATCCGGAATGCATCATTGGACGCGGTGAAGAGCGCGCCGGAATTGTTGATCAGCGTGAGATTGCCGCTGATGGCGCTGCTCGAGGTGTCGATGCCGCGCGAGGTCGCCGAGATGGTGCCGTTGTTGGTGATGACGACGCCGGGCGACGACAGGCCGGTGATCCAGGTGATCGCCGTGCCCGTCACCGACAGGCTGCTGCCGGCGGCGACCGAGCCGGTGTCATTGTTGGAGACGGTCTGCGCCGTCGTGCTGTTCGGAGGAGTGCTGAAGCTTGCGGCCAGTGCCGGACAGGAGAACCCCAACGAAGTCGCAGAAATAGCCAGCGCAAGCCGGCTTGCGCGGCTCAGAAACTCAGATTTCACGTAACGCCCCCAAGTACTTATTACCGGGGTAGAGCCCCGGTCATTGCGGGCGGCAATCTGGGTATGGTTTGTGACAGGCGCACAACAAATGACGATGCTGCCTTGCGGCGCAACGACACAGGGGCGAGAGCAACCGACGGACATCCAAGCGGGTGCTGCTATCGGCGCCTGGAACCGGCGCCGCCGCTGAATATATTTGCGGCGCGTCAACGCCTTGATTCGGCGGCTATTTGAGCCGTGCATCGCAATGCGGCATTGCCGCGAATAGCGAGCCTGACAACAAGACTGCCTTTTTCGGCCTGGAACCCCTTGCTAGCTTTGACGTTAATGCGGGCAGCGTTGTGTGAACCGAGGGAGTTTCCCCAATGGATTTCGCGAGTCCTCTGCTGAGCAAGCTGAGCATTGTGGCCGCGTACATCGCGTTAGCCTTCGTCGGCGCCATTATTCTCGGCGTGTTCTAGGACATTCGACAGGCATGAGTTCAGCGCCCGGCGGCCGCCCCCGCCGGCGCTTTGCTGTTTTGCGTTCACTCCGCCACAACTACAGCTCGACGATCGCGATGAGGGCTCGAATGCGATGCGCGTGCAGCGCTGCGCCGTGCAACGGCGGGTCGAGTTTTGCGAGTCGCCCTTCAGGTAATGGCTTGTGTCTGCCCGGCGGTCGCTTCATGTGCGTCGCCGGACCCGCTATAAGAGCCGCATTGTCGAAAATGAATTGAACCTGCGGGCGACCGGCGACCAATGAAGCATTTCCTCACCGCGGCCAGGCTGTTGGCCCTCGATCTCGCTTCGACCCTTGTCTTTCTTGTTCTGTTCCTGCTGACGCACAACACCGCGCTTGCGGTCGGCCTCGGCATCGCATTCGGCGTCGTGCAGATCGGCGTCCAGATGGTGCGCGGCAAGCGGATCGACACCATGGAATGGCTCAGCCTGTTCCTGGTCGTCGCCGCCGGCTCCGCCACGCTGCTGACCCACGACCCGCGCTTCGTGCTGTTCAAGCCGAGCGTGATCTACGCGATCGTCGGCGTCGTGATGCTGAAGCCCGGCTGGCTCAACCGCTACCTGCCCGAGATCGCACAGAAGGTCGTGCCCGATGTCGCCGTCAAGGTCGGCTATGCCTGGGCCGCCCTGATGTTTATCTCCGCCGCGGTGAACGCCATCGTCGCGCTGACCTGCGAGATCACGACATGGGCCGTCGTGATGCCGATCTTCGGCATCGTGAGCAAGATCGTGGTGTTCCTCGGCGGCTTTGCCGCGCTCCGCCTCACCGCAAGGCGCCGCATCCGCGCCATGCCGGAGGCCCAGCGCGAGGTCGTGCTCGCGCTCGAAGGAGCACCGGCGCCCGCGGCGCCGTAACCCCCGATCGGGGTGTGGTTGACGAAACAAACGGCCCGCGCGACGAAACCATTTTGCCATGACGACGAAGAATTGCTGAAACCAAGCCTGCCTAGTGATCGGTTCGACAACGCGCTGCTTCGGCGCGATCACAAGGGGGACATGATGGCTTTCACCGCTTCCGCGCTCCGTCACGGCAAACTGCTGGCGGCAACCACGTTCACGCTCGGTCTGCTGACCTCGGCGTCCTATGCCTACACCGACGAGCAGCAGCAGATGTGCACCAGCGACGCCATGCGGCTGTGCAGTTCGGAAATTCCCGACGTCGATCGCGTCACCGCCTGCATGATCCGTCAGCGCGCGCTGCTCAGCGACGGCTGCAAGGCGGTGTTCCACTACGTGCCGCCGACGGCTGCTCAACCCGCGAATTATGCGCCCGCGGCCAAGCCGGCGAAACCGCTCAATATCACTCCTCACAAGCGCGGCTAAGCAAAACCCCAACAGCGACCAAGCACCGCGCTTCCGGCAACGGAGCGCGGTGCTTGATCGTTTCGGTCCGCCATGACAACAAGGCACGACCGTTCATCCGGCATTCAGCCTGACGCGGCTCAATTGCCGTCCCCACTGCCTCCCCCGGGAATCGATGGCGATGCGCCGCAGCTTTCTCTTTGCGCTTCTGCTTGGCGCCGGCGTCACGATCGGTTCGCAATCAACGGCCAATGCCGCGCCGGACTTGACGCGGCTTGCACAGGCGCAGCCTGCACAGGCGCCCGCCCCGGCGCCGAGTGCGACGCCGGCTACGCCCGCTCCTGCAACACCCGCGCCTGCAACGCCGGCGCCGGCCGCGAGCGCGCAGCCCGCGGCGCCCGAGCCGATCGGCAATGTGGCAACACTGACAGGAACCGCGACCGTCACGCGCAACGGCACCGCGACGCCGCTGCAGATCCGCGACGACATCTTTGCCAATGACGAGGTCGCGACATCAGGGACCTCCTCGCTCGGCATCACCTTCAACGACGGCACCACCTTCAACCTGCGCGCCAATGCCAGGATCACGATCGACAATTACGTTTATGAGGACGGCGGCCAACAGAACAGCGCGCTGTTCAACGTCACCAAGGGAACGGCGGCCTTCGTTGCCGCCGCGGTCGCCAAAACCGGCGACATGAAGATCTCGACCCCGACCGCGACGCTCGGCATCCGCGGCACCACCGGCCTCGTCGAGGTGCCCGAAGACGCCACCGCGACCAGCAGGAATGTCGGCATCAAGCTCTATCCCGACGCCGACGGACATGTCGGCCGCATCGAGGTCAACGACCGCAGCGGCGCCTCGCTCGGCGTGCTGACGCGCGGCGCGAGCGGCTTTGCGATTCGTCCGGGCACCGGCGGCGCCCGCTTCGCCGCGGTGCCGCTGACAATCTCGCCGCAACAGATCACGCGCGACCAGGGCTTTGTGCGCCAGGTCCATAGCGCGCAGACGCTCGGCCGCCAGGTCGTGACCGAGCAGCGCGACTTCCGCCGCGCCAATCCCGACTTCCGCAGGGCCAATCCGGCCGCGCCCTATCCGAACCGCGGCCAGCCGGTGCAGCCGAACCCGCAGCGCCAGAACGGCCTGCCGGGCCAGAACCGCAACACGCCGCAGCAGCCGGGTCAGCAGAACCGTCCGCGCCAGATGCAGCAGCCCGGCCAGCCGAACCGTCCCGGCCAGCAACCGGGCACGCCTGGCCGGCAAGGCTCGCAGCAGCCCGGCACGCAGCAGCAAGGCGGCGCACAGCATGCGCTGCCCGGCCAACCCGGCGGCGCGACGCTGCCGCACGCGCCCGGCGTCCAGACGCCAGCCGGACAGCAGCCGGCGGGACAACAGCCAACGCGCCAAGCCCCCACGCAAGAGCCCGCGCGCCAAGGCGGCACGACGCAACCCGGCGGACAACAATCGCCGGCACGTCAAGGCGGTCTGCAGCCCGGCCGCACCCAGGCGCCGGGCGGCGTGCGCCAGCCAGGACCACCAGCGGCCCAGCCGGGTCAATCGGGCGCGCCGCGACAAGGCACAGCGCAGCCCGTGCCGCAGGCGCCCGGCCAGATCCGACCCGGCATCCAGCAAGCCGCGCCGGGCGCGCATCCGGGCATGCAACGGCCCGCGGTGCAGGCGCGTCCAGGCTTCCAGCAACGGCGCGCGCCGCCTCCGCCGCGCGGCGCGAAGCCTCCACCCAGGGACAAGCGCCAGTAACCGAGCGATCGCAGCAATGTCGATCAAACGAGCGAATGGCGCCGGCGAGTTACGCCGGCGCCATGCACAGATCGACCAACAGCGAGCGGCAGGTCAGCCGCGCCTGGTGATCACAACCTCCAGATATTCGCTCGGGATCACCAGCGTGCCGTCCCTGGCGACATTGAACTGGTCCATCAGGCTGAACATGTCGGCGGCGAGCAATTGCTGCTTGACCGGATCGATCGCCCCGAATGCCTTCAGCACGGGCCCGTAATAGGTGCGGAAGATCTCGAGGAAATGCTCGCGCGACCTGTAACGGAAATTGAAGTGCCTGCGCTTGGCATCAAGCGTCACCTGCGAGCCGAACAAGGCGCCGAGATGCGCTTCGGTGCCCCACAGCGCGGGAGACTTCACGCCCGGAGCCGGCGGCACATACTTCCCGATGGTCTTGAACAGCTGGCCGATGAAGCCTTCCGGCGTCCAGCTTGCGAGGCCGATCTTGCCGCCGATGCGGCAGACGCGGCGCAGTTCATTCGCCGCCTGCTGTTGATCGGCGGTGAACATGACACCGAAGGTCGACAGCACGACATCGAAGCTGGCGTCGGCGAACGGCAGCTTCTCCGCGTCCGCTTCCTGGAACGTGACGGGCAGATGCTCCGCCGCCGCCCGCTCGCGGCCGCGCTCAAGCAACGCCGCGACGTAGTCGGTCGAGACCACGTCGGCAAAGCGCCGTGCCGCGGCCAGCGTCGCATTGCCGTTGCCGGCGGCGACGTCGAGCACCATTTGATTGCTGCGCAGGTCGACTGCCTCGCAAAGCATCTCGCCGACGATCTGGAGCGTGGTGCCGACGATCGCGTAGTCGCCCGAGCTCCAGGTGGCTTGCTGGCGCGCCTTGACGGCGGCGAGATCGACAGTTGGCATTTCGGTCTGAACGTTCATGTGCATCTCCTTTGAAAATGTGGTGCGGCTCGTGGCGAGGCCGCCGGCTTCGCCGAGAGTCCGCGAGTTGCGCCAAAAAACGGCGTCGAGCAGTGCAATGACTTCAAATGTGCTGCGCGCTATGTGCGGCGGTCGAGAAGGATCAGGATGGTCGATGCGGCAACTATGCTCCAGTCGGAGCGATGCCTGCAGCCGTGGCCGCTACGCTGAGTCGAGGCGGCCTGCTGCGCCGGAGCTGCACGATGCTCCCGAACGACAGGTTCCTCCGCTCGGGTGAACACGGGCGAGGACAAACCCGCGATCACCAGCCCGAGCAGTGCGCTTCGCCCGATCGGCCGTGAACAGCGGTTCCCGGCGCCCTTCGACTGGCCGCCGGCGTCGCGCGGCATCAGGCGACTGGCCTGCCGCTCGCGATGGGCGAGCATGCCCGCGACCGATTGATTGACGATCCGGCGGATCCGCAAAAGCAGGAAGGAAAAATGCCTTCGTACCGGACTTGAAATGGATTCCATGAATGAAATCGACATAATTGTTTCCTTGATCGAAGTGTGATGGCGCTCCGGATCAGGTTTGGTCGGGATACGCCATGCGACGCCGCTTCGGCGTCATTCGGCTGCAATGGGCGGTTGGACCGGATCACCACGGACCACCACGGTTGCCGCGACCTTGTAGAATTCCTCGCCCGGCATGCCGACGCAGCGCGCATGCTCCCGGATCGAGTCACCGTCACGCGCCTCGTATATGCAGAATGTGCCGATGCGGCCATCCGCCTCGTGCACCACATAGCTGCGGATCCAGCGGACACGGTCCGGCATCTGCTCGTCGCCGATCCTGGCGGACGTTGCGCCGGCGAGTTCCAGCTCGCTCATGTTCGCCCAGGCGCTCGGACGGCGAATGACATAGAGTTCCATCGAAATCTCCTCGGTTGCAATTATTGAACGGCAGGCGCTCATGGCGAGCCATGATCAGCTATAGGCGCTGTCGATGCCGACTGTCCTTACCGCGGACTGATCATTGCCTGATCTTTGTCTGATCCTTGGCTGAACCTTTTCCGCCGAGCCCGCACTCATACACATGGCATTCTCATTTGGACTGTTCGAGCTTGATGAAGCTGGACGCGTGTTGCTGTGCGCGCGCCAAGAGATCCCATTGCAGCCGCGTGTGTTCGATCTGCTGATCTATCTGGTTCGACACCGCGACCGGGTCATCCCCAAGGAAGAACTCCTCGAAGCCGTCTGGCCGGATGTGACGGTCACAGACAACTCGCTGCAGCGGGCGGTGAGTGCGTTGCGCGCCGCGCTGCGCAACGGCGGCATGGACGGCGCGATCCGAAATCTGCCGGGCAAAGGCTATCGCTTCTTCCTCGAGTCCGAGATCCGGCAGCCGGAACGCATCGACCCCAAGCAAGTCGATGGCACCGTCGGTGCAATCGGTCTCGCCCGACGCGCAGCGGCCGGACAATTGTGGTTGCAGGCAGCGACCCTGTTCGCGAGCGCGGATGAAAGCGGCCAGCTCAACGCTGACGATCTGCACGATTGGGCGCTCGCCCTGCAGTGCCTCGGCAGGGCCACGGCAGCGATTCCGATTCTGGTTCGCGCGGTCGCCGCACGCAGCCAGGCCGGTGACGCTGCTGGCGCCACGGTCGACGCAATAGCGCTCTCGGCTTTGCATTTCGAAAGCGGCCAGGCCGCGATCGGAAAGGGCTGGCTCGCGCGGGCGGAAGATTGGGCTTCAACGCTCGACGATCCTCCGACGACGGCCCTGGTGTTATGGATGAAGTCGAAACTGGCTGCTTTCGATGGCGAGCCCGAACAGGCACTCGCGTTGGCCGACGCTGCCTACACCGCCGTCAGATACAAGGATGCAATCAATATCGAAGCGCTGAGCCTCGCCTATCGCGGCTTCTATCGGCTGTGCCTCGGCGACACACACGGAGGACTGTCCGATCAGGACCATGCCGCCGCAGTTGCCCTGTCCAGCAACAATCTGGACCCGATCATGGGCGGCAACCTCTATTGCAACATCCTCTGGGCGGCCCGGATGTTCGGAGATTGGGCACGCGCCGACCAGTGGACGCGGAGCTACCAGAACTTCTGCTCGGGCAGCGGCATGGAATTGACGGGCTCGTGCCAGCTGCACCGCTCCGAGGTGCTCGGCATCCGAGGCTCGCTCGACGAAGCGCTGTCGCGCATTCAGGACGCGCTCGGACGCCTGACCAGCGATGCGCCCTGGTCTCTTGGCGATGCCAACCGGGTGCTGGGCGATATTCAGGCGGCGATCGGCAATGACGACGCAGCGCTCGAAGCCTATGACCGGGCTTACACGCTGGGCTGGTGCCCGGAGCCGGGCCGCGCCATGTTGCTGCTCGCAAGAGGGGAAGCGGAAGCCGCCTATGCAAGCCTCGAGCGAAGCCTGATCGGCAAGACCTGGTGGACGCTGCAGCGGCGCGGAATCCTGCTCGCGCATCTGGCGCTGGTTGCCGCGCACACGCATCGGACCGTTCGAGCGAAGGCATTGATCTGCGAACTGTCGGGAAGTCCGGATCGCTGGCCGATGCCCTCGATCCGCGCGCTTACCAACGAAGCGCAGGCGATCCTCGCGCTTTCCCGGCAGGATCATGAAACAGCCATGCGGCATCTTCATCTCGCCCGCCAGCTGTGGTCCAGCATCGAAGGGCGGGTTCAGATCGTGCGGCTGAGGCTTCAGATTTCCAGCCTCCAGCTGGAGCATGGAGACGTTCGCGGCGCCATGGCCGAAGTTCATGCGGCACAGCTTCTGGCCCGTGACCTGGGCTCGCCCAAGCGTCTTGCCGAGTGTCTTGCCTTGCAGCGTGACATTGACGCCTGGCAGCCAACGGCGCGACGTCAGATGTGCGGGTGATCACGCCGCGCGGCGCAGCCAGTCGCGCACGCGTTCGATCAGATTCTTGCGCGGCGTGGGCTGAGGTGCCGTGCCGGCCGGCACGACCTCGTGCGCGAATGGCGGCGCTTTTTCAGGGATGACCGTCTCGGCGCCCCGCTCGGTCTCTGCAATTGCGTCGGGTGCGGCGGCCGGAACGTCCTGCGGCGCCATGGCCGGCGGATCGGGTTCGCTTTGCACCAGCGGCGGCTGATCGATGGCCGGCGTCTCCGCCGGCGCAGCCGCATCGGCAACATCAGGCGCGTCGGTGACCTCCTGCTCGTCGATGACCTGTGGCACTGCGGCTTCGCGAATCCGCCAGCGCTCTGCGGCCACGGCTCTCGCCCGCGCGCGCCGCTCGCGCTCGGCGAGCGCCGCAGCCTGCAACGCGATCGGTCCGACATTTTCCAGGAACGCGCGCTCATAGCCGCGTGACAGACGCTCGAGTGCCGCATCGAGCGGCAGCCAGTCCACCTCGCGGATGTCGCCCATCAGCGCCCGCACCGGCTTGCCGCCGGCATCCATGCGCCAGTAGTGCACCACCTTGGATCGGCCGCCTGAATCATAGACCAGCGTGCCGAGGAATTCGTGCACGTCGACGTCATGGCCGGTTTCCTCGAGCACCTCGCGCTCGGCAGCGGCGCGCGGCGTCTCGCCGTCGTCGAGCTTGCCTTTCGGCAACACCCATTCATTGCGCTTGCGCAGCCGCACCACGGCGAAGCGCCGCGGTGCGTCCCGCCGCAGCACAATGCCTCCCGCCGCCAGAACAGGCGTCCGCGCCATCTCGTGTCCATCAGGTTTGCGATTTAGGATCGTCGCACGACGATCCCGACCATTCTATGCATGATCTCGAAAAGTGGAAGCCGGTTTTCATGCTCAAACGATGAGCGCGATGGAAACAAGGCTATAAAGGCTTCCGCAGCAACGGCTCGCCGCATTTGATCCGCGTTCCCTCCGCAACATTGTCGCAGAATTCGAAATTGCCGGGCGCCAGCACGATGATCGTCGAGCCGTGTTCGAACCAGCCGAGTTCATCGCCCTTCTTCACATGCGCGTTACAGGAAAAATCCACCGGGCCTCGCGACTGCGCGTTCAGCGTAATATCGAGGACATGCAGGCGGAGGCTCGCGACGAGGATCGCCGCGACCGGAACCAGCGTCAGTGCCTCGCCGGTTGGAAGCTTGGCGCGCAGCACGGCGCGCTCGTTCTTGCAGAACAGGCGCTCGATCCGCTTCAGCGCGATCGGATTGACGTTCCAGACGTCGCCATGAATGAACGTCACCTTGTCGATGGCAAGATCATAGGGCGCGTGGAAACGATGATACATGCTCGAGGTCAGCCGCAGCGTGACGAAGCGGCCGTTCCGGTGCTGCTCCACCAGTATCGGGTCGCCGACCAGATCGAGCAGTGAATAGGGCGCGCCCTTGACCTGGAACAATTGCCCGTCCTCGATCCGCCCATGCGCGCCAATGATCGCATCCGACGGGCTCGCGATGATGGCGGGATCGGCTGCGGCCGGACGCAGGCCGGGCTTGAGCTCGCGCGTGAAGCAATCGTGCAGGCTCTTGAACTCGGTCTTCTTGGCCTCCGACAGATCGAGGTCGGAGAACAGCTTCCAGCAGGCGATCGAGGCGTCGCGCACCAGGGGGTTCTCGACCTTGGAGAACCAGCCCATGAAGCGGGTCAGCGCGGCCCGCGGAATCCGGTTGGTTAGCAGGAAATTGAGGTCTTCCTGCTGGGTGAATGCCGAGATCAGGCCCTTGACTGTCATGAATCTGTTAGGTGCTGAGGCTAGCGCTTCTGTCATGGAAACATCCCTTCCGATTCTCTCGCTGTCCGCCGCCGCGCTTGCCGGCGCCGCCGCAGCTTTCCCCAAAATTCAGGCCCGCATCGCGCTGTCGCGTGCCAAGCACCGCTCGCTGACCGGACATTCCAAGATGTCCAAGATGGTCGCGCGGATGGTCCCGCACTACGAATTCGACATTGACGACTTCTTCCGCTCCGACGGCGCACCGAAGGACGTCGCGATGCAGCGCCAGGACGGCTTCTTCCGCCTCGCCGGCCTCTACGGGGATCGCTACCCCAAGGGCCGCGCGCTGACCGCCGAGGTCACGGAGCGCATCTCCGACCTGCAGTTCACCGAAACCTACCGCGTGCCGTTCCAGTACAGCCGCCTGGTGCGCGAGCATCTCGGCACCTCGGCCTTCGTCGAGGCCTCCAGCGGCGTCACCGTCACCGACGTCGACGGCAATGTGTTCTACGACCTGACCGGCTCCTACGGCGTCAATATCTTCGGCAACGACTTCTACAAGGAGTGCATCGCCGAGGGTGAGAAGCGCGCGCACGCGCTCGGCCCCGTGCTGGGCCCCTATCACCCGGTCATTGCCGACAACGTCAAGCGGCTCTGCGAGCTGTCCGGCCTCGACGAGGTCTCGTTCCACATGTCCGGCACCGAGGCCGTGATGCAGGCGGTGCGGCTCGCGCGCTACCACACCAAGCGGAAGCGCCTCGTGCGCTTCGCCGGCGCCTATCACGGCTGGTGGGGCGACGTGCAGCCCGGCGTCGGCAACCCGGTGTCGCCGCACGAGACCTTCACGCTCGCCGACATGTCGGAGAAGACGCTGCACGTGCTGCGGACGCGCAACGACATCGCCTGTGTGCTGGTCAACCCGCTGCAGGCGCTGCATCCCAATTCCAACGCGCCCGGCGATTCCGCGCTGGTCGACTCCTCGCGCTCCTCCAAATACGACCGCGCCGCCTACACCGAATGGCTGAAGAAGCTGCGCGAGGTCTGCACCGAGCGCGGCATCGTCCTGATCTTCGACGAGGTGTTCGTCGGCTTCCGCCTCGCCGCCGGCGGCGCCCAGGAATATTTCGGCGTCAAGGCCGACATGGCGACCTACGGCAAGAGCCTGGCGGGCGGGCTTCCGGTCGGCGTGGTGTGCGGCCGCAAGGATTTGATGCGGCGCTTCCGCGACGACCGCCCGGCCGACATCTGCTTCGCCCGCGGTACCTTCAACTCGCATCCCTATGTGATGACGGCGATGGACGAGTTCCTGAGCCGGCTCGCGAGCCCGAACTTCCGCTCGATCTACAACGGGCTGGACGAGACCTGGAACGGCCGTGCCAAGGCGCTCAACGACCGCCTCAAAGCCGCCGGCCTTCCGGTTCGGGTCGGCAACATCTCGTCGATCTGGACCGTCTATTACACCGAGCCATCCCGCTACAACTGGATGCTGCAATACTATCTGCGGGCCGAGGGACTGGCGCTGAGCTGGGTCGGCACCGGCCGCCTGATCTTCACCCTGAACTACACCGACGCCGACTTCGCCGAGGTCAGCGACCGCTTCGTCGCGGCAGCCGAGAAGATGAAGCGCGACGGCTGGTGGTGGCACAAGGCCGGCCTTACCAACAAGAACATCAAGCGGCAGATCCTGAAGGAGATGGTCGCCGTGAGGTTCGGCCGCTGAGCACACCGTCATTCCGGGGCGATGCGCAGCATCGAACCCGGAATCTCGAGATTCCGGGTTCGCTCGCTGGCGCGATCGCCCCGGAATGACGGCGTTTAGGTCGTCACCGTGAAGTTCAGGCGCTGAGGCAACGCGCGGCCCTCCTACTCCCTCGCCCCGCTCTTGCGGGGAGAGGGTTGGGGTGAGGGGTTCTTTCCTCAAAATTGGTGACAGACGGACTCGTGGTGAGCCCCCCTCACCCGGATCGCTGGCGCGATCCGACCTCTCCCCGCAAGCGGGGCGAGGTGACGTGTGCGCGCGGTCGAAGGCGCTCAAGTGATGATCCGCCGTAATCCTAAGACGTAGATGCCCGGGACGAGCCCGGGCATGACGCAGTTTGAAGACGCTGGGAGCAACGATCAGGCGTGCTTGACGTGCTTCTCGAGACCCGGATCGATCAGTTCGCCCTTCATCAGGAACAGCGGCGCCTTGTGATAGAGCTTCAGATCGTTGAACGGGTCGGTGACGATCTTGGTCATCCAGACGAGGCCGGTCTCGACGTCGCGGATGAAGAACAAATGGATCGTGCGGAACAAGAGGCCGCCGATGCCGACCACGAGCCAGATCTTGGCCACCTGGCGGGTGAAGTCGCCCATCGTGACCCAGGGCTTGAACAGGCCGAACAGCGTCGGATCGAAGTACAGCACCATCGGCGACAGCGCCCAGATCGCCATCAGCACGACCTTGCGCTGCAGATTGTAGCCGACCTTGATGTCTTCTTTGTGCTCATGGGTCGCCTGGTTGACGTGGTCGTAGCCCTTCGGCTCGAAGAAGAAATGACCGGCCTGGCGCGAGGTCATCGAGACCAGCCAGCCGACCAGCGCCGATACGACCGGATCGAAGAACAGCATCACATAGGCGAACAGGAAGCTCAGCGCGCTGACGAAGTGCAGGCTCTGGTTGATCCGGCTGTGATGGTAGAAGCGATGGTCATCCCAACGCTGGGTACGCAGCTCTTGCAGGAAATTCTTGATCATTGGTTCCCCCAACATCTTTCGGAACAGGATTTACAGGGATTCGATGTATCGCGTGTGACATCATCATAATGACATATGACAATGCGGAGCGACGCCTTGACGCAACAGGAGCAGGGTCTCGCCTCATCCCGACAAAATCTGAGGAGATCAGGCGAAGGAGATCGTAGCCTCCCGGCCTGGGGTGCGCTGTGCGCTACCTCACCCGGGAGGAGCGGCGGGCTGGGCCGCCAGGGCCGGCCGCCTCAGGCTGCCTTGGCGACATCCGCCTTGCGGAAGCGGACCAGCGAGAAGTGGCCGAGCGGCGGAATCAGGCGCCGCTCCGCGAGCTCCATGCCGCGCGCGCCCGCGAGCCATTTGGTGTAGCGCGACCAGGCGAATTCGGCGGTCCGGAACCCGAGCGGGCGCACCACCGGCTGCAGCTTCTGCTCGATGAAGCGGCGCACGCCGGCGTCGGCGCTGACGCGGGTCAGGATGATCAGTTCGCCGCCCGGACGCACCACGCGGGCGAACTCGTCGAGCGCGGCTTCCGGGTTCGGCACCGCCGACAGCACATACTGCGCCATCACCACGTCGAACGAATTGTCGGGGAATTCCAGCTTCTCGGCGTCCATCACCGCGAGGCCCTCGACATTCTTCAGGCCCCGCTCCGCGACCCGCTTCTTGGCCTTCTCCAGCATCGCTTCCGAGATGTCGGTCCCGAAGATGCGGACGTTCTGGCTATAGAGCGGCAGCGAGATGCCGGTGCCGACGCCGACCTCGAGCACCCGGCCGCCGATCTTGTTGGTGGCCTGGATCGCGGCCTGCCGGCCCTTGCTGAACACACCGCCAAACACGAGGTCGTAGATCGGCGCCCAGCGGTCATAGGCCTGCTCGACCGTCTCGCGGTCGAAGTCCATGGAACGGTCGGCACCCAGCTTGATGATTTCAGCCATAGATCGTCTCTCGTCTCTCGTTCGATTGAGCTGTTAATTCGGAACCGCGCTGCGGCCGGCAACGCGGCGGGCAGGCCGCGGCGCGCGGCTCGGCTGCAGCGTGGCCAGATTGCCGATGAACTGACGCGCACTGTTTTCCCAGGAACGCTCCAACGCGAAATTGCGGCAGTCCGCGCGCGACATCGTCAGCGCGCGCAGGCAGGCGCTGCGCAGGTCGTTGTCGATCGCGCCGATCGGATGGTTGGCGATGACGTCCTTCGGGCCGGTGACCGGGAATGCCGCGACCGGCGTGCCGCAGGCCAGCGCCTCGAGCTGTACGACGCCGAAGGTGTCGGTCAGGCTCGGGAACACGAAGACGTCGGCGGCGGCGAGGTGCGAGGTCAAATCCTGCCCCTTCTTCTCGCCAAGGAAAATCGCGTCGGGATATTTCTGTTCCAATGCCGCCCTTTGCGGGCCGTCGCCGACCACGACCTTGGAGCCCGGCAGGTCCAGTGACAGGAAGGCGTCGAGGTTCTTCTCCACCGCGACGCGGCCCATGGTCATGAAGATCGGCCGCGGCAGATCGAGCACAGCCGGCTGGTCCGGATTGAAGATCCTGGTGTCGACGCCGCGGGTCCAGAAGCCGAGCCTGCGGAAGCCGCGCTCGGCGAGCTCGCTGCGCAGCGAGTCGGTCGCGACCATCGTCATCGAGCCGGCGGCGTGGAAGTGGCGCAGCACCGCATAGCCGACGCTGTCGGGAATGCCGGTACGAACCGAAACATATTCCGGGAAGCGCGTTGTATAGGATGTGGTGAAGGCGAGCTTGTTGCGCTGGCAATAGCCGCGCACCGCCCAGCCGATCGGCCCTTCGGTCGCGATGTGGATCGCCTCGGGCGCGGCCTCCTCGATCCGGCGCGCGATCTCGCGGCGGTTCGGCAGCGCCACGCGCAGGCCCGGATAGGTCGGCACGCCGACCGAGCGGAAACCGTCGGGAGTGAGGAATTCGATCTCGGCGCCGAGCCCGGCTGCGCTGCGCGCAAGCGACGTCAGCGTCCGGACCACGCCGTTGACTTGCGGATGCCAGGCATCGGTCGCAACGAGTATGCGCATTGCAGGAGATCCAAATCGTTAATCTTGATTCTGCTCGCACGACGTTCTGACATGGATGTTTCAAACGTATGACGTCATCGAAATGTTAGGTTGTTTTTCACGGCAAACGGCCGGTTTTTCGTGTAACGTGACAGCCAGATGTCAGAGCAGAGTGAAAATCCCGGCACCAAGCGCCGCAGGCTCAGGAGACGAAACTCGTCGCTGCTGATCCTTGCGGCCGGCATGCTTGTGTTCGGCCTCGCCGCCGGCGCGCTGTATTACGCGCTGCGTCCGGTGACGCTCGCGATCGCGGTCGGCCCGACCGGCAGCGAGGACGTCAAGCTGATCCAGGGCTTCGCCCAGGTCTTTACGCACGACGGCAGCTCGGTGCGGCTGAAGCCGGTCACGACGCAGGGCTCCGCCGAGAGCATCGCACTATTCACGGCGAACAAGGTCGACCTCGCGGTGGTGCGCGGCGACCTCGATCTGCCCGCGAGCGCCGAGTCGGTTGCGATCCTGCGCAAGAATGTCGTCGTGCTGTGGGCGCCCTCGGGCGCCAAGGGCAAGCGGCGGTCCGCGAAGATCAAGAGCATCGACGACCTCGCCGGCCACAAGGTCGGCGTGGTTGGCAGCACCCAGGCCAACGTCACGCTGCTGCGCGTGATCCTGACCGAGTCCGGCGTCAACCCCGACAAGGTCGCGGTCAGCCAGTTCGCCGTCAACAAGATCGCCGACCTCGCGCGCGACCCCTCGCTCGATGCCTACATGACCGTCGGCCCGCTCGACAGCAAGATAACGGCGGAAGCGATTACGGCGACGGCGGCCGCGCGCGGCGAGCCGGTCTTCCTCCCGATCGACGTCTCGGAGGCGATCGCGCAGAAGCATCCGCGCTATGAGTCCGAAGAGATCGCCGGCAGCATCTTCTCGTCGTCGCCGGCGCGGCCCGAGGACAAGGTCGAGACCGTCAGCGTCAATCACCTCATCATCGCGCAACATGCGCTGAGCGAGGCGACCGTCGGCGCGCTCGACCGGCAGCTGTTCACGCTGCGCCTCCAGGTCGCGCGCGATCTGCCGGCGGCGGCAAAGATCGAGAAGCCCGACACCGACAAGGACGCCGCGCTGCCGGCGCATCAGGGCGCGGCCGCCTATATCGACGGCACCGAGCGCACCTTCCTCGAAAAATACTCCGACTACATCTGGGGCGGCATCCTGCTGCTCTCCGGCCTCGGCTCGGCCGGCGCCTGGCTGCGCCACTACGTGAAGCGCGACGAGCGCGAGCACTACATCACCCATCGCGACAATCTGCTGACCCTGATCTCGCAGGTGCGCGGCGCCGAGACGCCGGAGCAGCTCGCGGCCATGCAGGGCGACGCGGATGCCCTGTTGCGCGAGGCGCTCGACTGCTACGACGACGGCGCGATCGAGGAAGGCGACCTCTCGGTGATCGGGCTAACGCTCGAGCAATTCCATCACGCCGTCTCCGACCGCCGCGCCGTGATCAACGGCGACAAGCCGGGCCTGCCGCGGATGCGCGCCGGCTAGAGCGTCGACTCGTAAATCGGGGTGCTTGGGTCAGGCGCGCCTGATGTCTGCTTGTCCACAGTAGCGGCCAAATAGCGGACTTCGCCGGAGGTCGCAAAAGGGCAACAGCAGACCTTCGCGGACAAGGTTTTTTGCCGAACGCGTAGGACGCAGCTCTCGCCTATACACCAAACACTGGAACGTCAGTGCGATCTATCAGCGCCTCTGCGCCTTCGCTCGGCCGGAGCTCGGCAAAGTTCAGTGCAGCATCAATGTCGTTCTCCCATACTTCGCGCGGGAGATCGTACACCAGCTCCACACCATAGCCGTTGGGATCATGAATATAGAGGCTGTGCGTCATCCCGTGGTCGATGCGCCGGTCGAACTTCACGCCCTTGGCCTGAAGATACGAGAGCCGGCTCAGCCAAGCCTCGCGGGTCGAAAATGTAATCGCGATATGATTGATCGCGATTGGCAAGTCCCACATCTTCCATTCCGCGGGTGGCGGCGGCAGGTTCGGATTCTCCACGAGCGCAAGATCATGGTGATGGACGCCGCCGATGTCCGTGCCGCTATAGAACCACATTCTCGGGGTTGGCGGCCGGCCAGGCCGTGGCCGGAATTCACCAACTTGCCGTAATCCGACGACCTCGGTCCAGAACTGATGGCTCTCGTCCATGTTGCGAACGTTGAGTGCGATGTGGTTCACGCTAACCGGCGCAGCCGGCCGCTCGCTTGCTGTCTCCGCTGATTCCATGGCAGCGTTTCCCTTGCGTTTTTCGGGCCCGAAAAGGCTTCTGGTGCTGCAATTTGTACCCCGTGCGCGACTGTACTGGTATGCTCCCCTGTCTGCTTTTCTTGCTCGATCGTCCGAGACGAAGAGGCGTCGCAATGGATGTTCTCTCAGATGTGCTGAAGACAGTGCGCCTGACCGGCGCTGTCTTCTTCGAACGCCATCTTCACGCGCCTTGGGTCGGTGAGTCACCGCCCTCGGCTGCCATCGCGTCGATGGTCATGCCGGAGGCCGAACATGTGATCAGCTTCCACGCCATCCTGTCGGGCTCTTGCTGGGCCGGATTGGCGGGGAATTCTGATTCGTCCATGCGCTTCAATGCGGGGGATATCGTCATCTACCCGATGGGTGATGCCAACGTCCTGAGCTCCGCGCCGGGCATGCGCGGTCTTCCTGACCTCCAGGATTACGCGCGACCGAAAGATCGGCCCTTGCCGATCGTGACCCGTCTCGACAACGACAGCGCCGACTACTGCCACCTGGTTTGCGGCTATTTCGGCTGCGATGCGCGGCCATTCAATCCGTTGCTCGAAGCGCTGCCCCGCATGCTGCTCAGCCAAATGTCTGCTGCAGCGCGGGGCTGGTTATCCAACCTGCTTCGGCTCGCAGCCGAAGAGGCCGGTCGCGGCGGCGCCGGTAGTGAAAGTTTGCTCGCCAGGCTTGCCGAGCTGATGTTCGTCGAGGTCGTCCGCCAGTACATCATCCATCTCCCTGAAGATTCGAAGGGTTGGCTGTCCGGGCTAAAGCACCGACAGGTCGGACATGCACTACGGCTCATTCACGGGAATCCGGAAAAGCCGTGGACGCTCGCTGAACTTGCTCGCGAAGTGGGCCTTTCGCGATCAGTCTTTGCCGATCGCTTCGCACATTTTGTTGGTGTTTCGCCGATGCATTATCTCGGCCGCTGGCGCATGCAACTCGCTGTCCGACATCTGGTCATCCCAGGCATCAGCGTTGCACAGGTGGGAGCGGAGGTCGGTTACGAATCCGAGGCAGCCTTCAACCGCGCCTTCAAGAAACATGTTGGCGTACCACCGGGTTCATGGCGAAGAGGCAAATCATCGCCAGCTCCCGAATGAACCTATGCTATTCGACCGTGCCCGAGTTGGGTCATAAACGACAAAATTCAACGTGTAGATAATGGGGCTAACACCAGACTTGCCGCCAACGACCTGACCTTCGTTCAACTTGTGTCGATCAGGCTGCGGTTCCGTATAAAGTAAATAAGTCCACCCCTCGAGTGCTTTCGAGCGAATGCACGCCGGTTTCGCATGAATCGAAGCCCACGCCGCGAGCGGCGCGCAGGCTTCAATTGCACCGAGAGCAATGTTTGGATTGCGTGCACAAGCACGCGCCGCCAATGTTGCCCGCGATCGCAACGCCTCCGACGACACCACCATGCTCGCCTCCGCCGTGACAGACCTGCCCGCGCCGTTCGTGCTCGCGGTCGCGCTGGCTGGCGCCTTCCTGATCGCCTTCATGATCGCCTTCATGAAGGGCGCGTTCGGCGGCGGCTTTGCCATCGTCGGCATCCCGCTGCTGTCGCTGGCGATGGACCCGATCGCGGCGGGTGCGCTGCTGGCGCCGTTGTTCGTCGTCATGGACATCACCGCGCTGCGGTTCTGGCGCCCGAGCACATGGTCGCGCATCGACCTCGCGATGCTGCTGCCGGCGCTCGTCGTCGGCATCGGCCTCGGCTATTTCGTGCTGCGCGATCTCGACCGGCATGCCGTCGAGATCGTGATGGGCGTGGTGACGCTGATGTTCGCCGCGCTGTGGTTTCTCGGCGGCGGCGAGATCAAGCCGCATCCGCGCTCGACCTTGAAGGCGACGTTCGCCGGCCTGTCCTCCGGCGTCACCACGATGGTGGCCCATTCGGGCGGGCCGCCGCTTGCGATCTATCTGCTGCCGCTCGGCATGCCGAAGGCGCTCTACGCCGGCACCACCAGCCTGTTCTTCACGGTCGGCAACCTCTTGAAGGCCGGCCCGTGGCTCGTGCTCGCCACGCCGTCGCGTAGCCTGTGGATGCTGATGGCGCTTTGCGTGCCGGCGGTGCCGGTCGGCGTCTGGGCCGGATGGCGACTACACGAACGTCTCGACCAGCGCGCGCTGTACCGCGCCTGCTACGCCATTCTGGTCATCACCGCGGCCAAGCTGCTGTGGGACGGATCGGCCGGATATCTCAGCTCCTGAACGGCGAAAGTGCTGGCTCCTCGTCAGGAGGATTGCCTGCTGCGGACGACGTTCGCGGCAACGGCAAGAGGCGCAATGTCCTGGCGCGGCGCGGCCGCGTCGTCCGGCGCAAGGCGCTCGCGCGCCACGAAGGAGAAGCGGCTGCGCAGCTTCAGGATCGGCTTCTCGATCCAGTGCCAGGAGAACGCGGCGAACAGCGTGATCAGCAGCAGCGCGATCGCGAACTGGACGATCACGGGCGCGTGCGGCAGCCATACCCGCACCACCTGCTGCACCGGAAAGCCGTAGAGATAGATGCCGTAGGAATAGTCGCCGCGCGAAATCAGCGGCAGCCGCGGCAGCTTCGAAACGCCGAGATAGGCGGTGATATAGACCAGCGCCGGGGCGATCAGCAGATTGAGCACCGGCTGGCTCATCCAGTCCGCCGGACCGAGCAGCGCGGCGCCCGCGCAGAGCGCGCAGCACGCGGCGAGAAGCCATCCGTTGTAGGGAATGCGGTCACGATAGAGATAGATCGCGATGCCGAGCATGAACGCGACCGGCAGCTTCGCGCCGCGTCCGAGGAACGGCGCCGTGCTGAAGATCCTGTCATGCAGCGTGCCGGCGACCCCGGCGGGCAGTTGCGAGGGTTGCGCGCTATGCCCGGTGAGTGCGAGCGCAAGGCCGATGCCGACCAGCACGAGCGCACCGAGCACGATGAGCGGCGGCTTGCGCAACAGGCCGAACAGGATGAACACCGTCATCAGCGCGTAGCAGCCATATTCGAACGGCACCGTCCACAGCGAGCTGTTGACCTCCGGCGCGGGATTGCCGCTGAACACGCCGGGCAGGACGTAGTTCACGAGGCCGATGATGTTGGTGAAGTATTTGTAGGTGCCGAAATTGGTGAAATAGTCCGACAGCGGCAGCGCGGTGAAGATCGGTCCGAGGATCAGCGCCGAAAGCACGATCTCGACCGCAAGCGCCGGAATGATCCGCATGCCGCGATTGGTGAGAAACTCCCTCAGCGAGAGCCGCAGCCCGCTGGCCGCGATGAGAAACCCGCTCAGCGCGAAGAACATCACGAGAATGGCGTAGTGCGGAAACCAGGCGATCCACGCCTGCTCGCCTTCGCCACTGCCGCCCGCCACATAGGGCGCGTGGGCGGCGACGACGGAAATCGCAAGTGCAATGCGGAGAAAATCGAACCCGGGGCCGAAGCCCTTCTGCCGATCCAGCATGCTGCCGATCGTGTGCCCCAGCATCATTTCCACTCCATTCCGAAACAATGCGCTGGGACAGCAAGCGCCGTGCCAGGAAGACTGTCTTGCGGCGGGACACCCCCTTCCCGGCAACCCGGCCTTAACCGTGCGACGAAACACGCACGAAACAATTCCCTAACGGCACGAAACCATTTTGGCGATTTCGTGCAAACGTCCTGAAACGCCTCACCTGTACTGCTTTGACCCAACGACGCGCCGGAACTGGCGCGCAGGGCGCAAACAACAGGGGTCGACAATGTTCAATTCCATCAAGCTGAACTCACGTCTCGCTGCCGCCGCCTTCGGTGCGCTGGCGATTGGCACCGTTGCTTTTTCGAATTCCGCCGCGGCCGCTCCGCTGCCGATGTTCCCCTTCATCCTGACGCCGCCGACCGAGGCCGTGCAGCCGCCGGTGCAGTCGATGCCGCAGACGCAGGAGGAAGACCGTTCGGTCGAATTGCCCGCCCGCCTGCGCCGCCAGGTCGTCGCCTATCCGACGCGTGAGGCCCCGGGCACCATCATCATCGACACCCCGCACACCTATCTCTATCTCGTGCTCGGCAACGGCCAGGCCATGCGCTACGGCATCGGCATCGGCCGCGACGGCTTCACCTGGTCGGGCACCCAGACCATCACCAAGAAGGCGGAGTGGCCGGATTGGACGCCCCCGCCGGAAATGATCGCCCGCCAGCCCTATCTGCCGCGCCACATGGCCGGCGGCCCCGGCAACCCGCTCGGCGCCCGCGCCATGTATCTCGGCGGCACCATCTACCGCATCCACGGCACCAACGCGCCGGAGACGATCGGCACCCGCGTGTCCTCCGGTTGTCTGCGCCTGACCAATGCAGATGTCTCCGACCTCTATTCGCGGGTCAACGTCGGCACCAAGGTGATCGTGCTGCCGATGACCGACCGCCGCGCCGATCTCGGCTCGGCCGTCCGCTAACTCCCCTTCCAAGGCGTCCTTAATAAAGGCGTCCTCGACGACGGCTCCGGTACCTGTGCCGGGGCCGTTGTCGCGTTCATCAACCTTAACGCCTTCCGCCCCTGAAGCAGCTTGATCCCGCCACACTGGCGCCCTCGTCGGGGGGCCTGTACAAGCCGTCAAGTTGATTTTCATCCGGGGGAATGATGCGTCTACCGATGCATCCAAGAACGATAGCGCTCGGGACCGCGGTGGTGCTGGTCTCATTCGTGATCAGCCTCAAGGCAATGGACTGGCTCGCGCCGAGCGTCACCGTGCAGAAGCCGAAGCTCGCAGAGCTGCCGCCGCTGCCGCAGGCGCCGCGTTCCTCGACGATCGTGGCGCAGGTCTCGGTCGCGCTGTCGGCGATCCGCGACGCCGCCGAACGCGGCGCGCCGAAGACGTTCGGCGGCAAGGCCGACAACCCGGTCCAGCAAATCCTGCAAAATGCCGACATCGGCTGGACCGCATCGCGCGGGCCGATCGCCGCCACCGGCGCGCAGGACGTGCTGACGCTGACCACCCCGATCAACGGCACGCTCAAGGTCACCGGCGCGCTATCCGCCAAGGCAACCGGCGCGGTCAACGACGCGCTCGGCAGCCTGCTCGGCGGCAATGTCGCCAAGCAGATCGGCGCAGTGAACATCAAGAACATCAACGCCAACGCCGAGATCAAGGGCAACGTCACCCTCACTGCGCGGCCGAAGCTCGGCGCGTCCTGGCGGATCGAGCCGAACTTGCAGGCACAGGTCAATCTCGGCGACACCAGCCTGTCGACGGCCGGCGTCCGCATCAGCGTGCCGGCCCAGGTCAAGCCTGTCATCGACAAGGCGGTCGCCGACCAGATTTCCGTGGTCGAGGCCCGATTGCACAACGACCCGGTGTTCCAGAACAACGCCCGCACGCAATGGGCCAAGGCCTGCCGCTCGATCCCGCTGCAAGGCACCGGCGGCACCACCTCGATGCCGCCGATGTGGCTCGAGCTGCGACCGACCCGCGCGATCGCCGCGCAGCCGAAGGTCGATGCGTCTTCGCTGATCCTGACGATGGGGATCGAGGCCGAGACGCGGATCACGGAGGCGCAGACCACCCCGAACTGCCCATTCCCCGAAAAACTTTCGATCGTGCCTCCGATGCCGAGCCAGGTCGCGATCGGCCTGCCGGTCGACTTGTCCTTCACCACGCTGAGCCAGCTGGTCGAGGCGCAGCTCAAGGGCAAAACCTTCCCCGAGGACGGCTCCGGTCCGGTCGACGTGACGGTCAAGAGCGCGAGCATCGCCGCCTCCGGCGACCGGCTCCTGATCTCGCTCCTGGTGCACGCCAAGGAAAAGGCCAGCTGGTTCGGCATGGGCGCCGAGGCGACCGTGCACATCTGGGGCCGGCCGCGGCTCGACCAGCCGTCGCAGACGCTGCGGCTGACCGACGTCGAGCTGGCGGTGGAATCCGAGGCCGCGTTCGGCCTGCTCGGCGCCGCCGCGCGCGCGGCGATCCCGCACATGCAGCAGACCCTCAACGACCGGCTGGTGGTCGACCTGAAGCCATTCGCGACCAACGCGCAGCGCAAGGTCGCCGCCGCCATCGCCGACCTGCAGAAGAACGAGGAAGGCATCCGCGTCGACGCCGAGGTCAACAGCATCCGGCTGGCCGGGATCGACTTCGATTCCAAGACGTTGCGGGTGATCGTGGAAACCGACGGCACCATCAAGGCCGCTGTCACCGCGTTACCGGCGCTGTAGGACACTGCCCGAGCGGATTGCTCTCTTACCTCGCCCCGCTTGCGGCTCTCGTATGCACACATCTTGCTAGGCGATTTGATTGCTGATTCCGTGGGTTGAGTGATGATTCACGGAGCGTTTGATGTTGGGACTGGAATTTGGCCTGGGGCGGTTCGGCGACCTGCGGCT
>NZ_JADYVV010000090.1:0-33723 GCF_020194035.1 Bradyrhizobium sp. BRP56 | reverse complement strand
TCCAAAAATGCTATCGCGGTATCGCATGCTCGGCCTTCTGTGTCTCGACAACCAGAAAAGGCCGATTTGCCTCGGTCTTGCCGAGCATGCACCGCGACATAGTGAATCATTCCCCGGACAGCCCTGCTTTCAGGGGGAAGGGGAATAAAGACCTGTCCCCGGATATCGCTTCGCTCATCCGGGCTACGTTCTACGACTTGCGGCGTGACTTCCGCGCCTTCTTCGGCTCGCTGATCTTGCTGGCCGCCGCGACCCGCAGCAGGCGGCGGAAGGTCGGGCATTCCATGTGGCTCGGAGCCGGGCAGACGGCGGCGTGGCGCAGGCCGTCGCGCATCGCGTTGAGCCTGCGGATGGTGCGGTCGAGCTCGTCGGCCTTGGCAGAAAGCATTTTCCGGTCGATGCGCGGTCTTCCATCGGGCGCGAACATCCTTGCGATCTCGTCGAGCGAGAAGCCGGAGGCGCGCCCGAGCGCGATCAGCGCCAGCCGGTCGAGCACGGCCGGATCGAACAGGCGGCGCAACCCGCGCCGGCCATGCGAGGCGATCAGACCTTTCTCCTCGTAGAAGCGCAAGGTCGAGGCGCGCACGCCCGATAGCTCCGCCACCTCCGCGATATCGATGTCCCGCATGGCCCTTGACCTCAAGTTCACTTGAACTGGCAGTATCCAGCCTATCGCTTGCGTAAGGCAAGCATCAACAAGGACGAGAATCATGGGTGTCGCAGCGCAAGCCGACGACGAGCAGGTCAAACTCTGGAACGGCGCCGCCGGCCGCGCCTGGGTCGAGACGCGCGACGTGCTCGAAGGGATGTTCAGGCCGCTTGAAGAGCTGCTCGTCCGAGCAGTGTCCGATGCCGCGGCCGGCCGCGTGCTCGATATCGGTTGCGGCACGGGCGCCACGACCTTCGCTGTTGCCGGTGTGCTCGGCCGGCAAGGGCATTGCACCGGCATCGATATCTCCGAGCCGATGATCGCGGCGGCGCGCGCCCGCGCGGAGCGGGAAGGGCGGCCGGTCAGCTTCATCTGCGCCGACGCGCAGTCCTGTCCGTTCGCGCCCGCGAGCTTCGACATGATCATCTCGCGCCTCGGCGTGATGTTCTTTGCCGATCCGGTGCAGGCTTTCGCCAATCTGCGCCGCGCCGCCCGGCCTGGTGCTGCGCTCCGCTTCATCGCGTGGCGCGGCGCCGCCGAGAACCCGTTCATGACGACGGCGGAACAGGCGGCGAAGCCGTTGCTGCCGGATCTTCCGGCGCGGCGTCCCGATGCGCCGGGGCAATTCCGCTTCGCCGACCGGAAGCGGGTCGAAACTATCCTGGAGGATAGCGGTTGGGACGCGATCGCAATCGATCCGATCGATGTGGCCCTCGGCTTTCCGGCATCGGAGCTGACCCGCTATGTGAGTTGGCTCGGCCCGGTCGGGACGATGCTGCAGGCGATGGAGGAACCGCGTCGCACGCGAGTGATCGAGACCGTCCGCGGTGCCTTCGGTCGTTACATCCACGGCAACGACATTCGCTTCACCGCGGCGTGCTGGATGGTCGCGGCACGGGCGCCGGCGGCGGCCGCGCATGGTTGAGGTCGTGGAGTTTGTGGCGAGCGCGGTGCTGATCGGGATCGGTGCGACTGTCGTGATGGACATCTGGGGGATGGTTCGAAAGCGCCTGCTTGGCATCCCGTCGCTGGACTATGCCCTGGTCGGCCGCTGGCTCGGCCATCTCGTATCCGCTCGCCTGCGCCACGACCGCATCGCCGCGTCACCGCAGGTCGCGGGCGAACGGGTCATCGGATGGGCCGCGCATTATCTGATCGGGATCGGCTTTCCCGGCGTGCTGCTTGCGATCTTCGGCCTCGATTGGATGCGGCAGCCCACCATCGCTCCGGCCCTGATGGTCGGGATCGGCAGCGTGGCCGCGCCGTTCCTGGTGATGCAGCCCGCGATGGGCGCCGGCATTGCCGCGAGCCGCACGCCCCGTCCATGGGCGGCGCGGCTGCAGAGCCTCCTGACGCATACGGTGTTTGGGGTTGGGCTCTATGTGGCCGGCTGGCTCGCGCACCTGCTCCTGAACCCGTAGTCCGGATGAAGCGAAGCGTAATCCGGGAACAGTATCACCCTACGGTACGAATCCCGGATTTCGCGGAGCCTGTCATCGGGCGCGCGTTCGCGCGACCCGTTGGCTCCATCCGAGCTACCTCTTCACCTCCCCTTGGAAAGGGGAGGTCGCTTTGCTCGCAGAGCAAAGCGGGTGGGGATCTGCTCTCTCCACTTACAGCAGAGCCCGCGGCTAACCCCCATCCCGACCTTCCCCCTTTCTGGGGGAAGGGGAAAGCACTCGTAGCCCGGATGGAGCGAAGCGTAATCCGGGAGCAGTATTACCTCATGGAGCGAACCCCGGATTTCGCTGCGCTCCATCCGGGCTACGAAATTATCGCGTTGCGGAATTACCCCGCTCGCTGCTTCAAGAGATATTCAAGATCCAGCCGTCGCGTGAACATCGCGAGCTTGCCGTCCGTGCTGCGCGGCCATTCGGCCTCGGGGCGATCCCAATAGAGCTCGACGCCGTTCTCGTCGGGATCGCGCAGGTAAAGCGCCTGGCTGACGCCGTGGTCGCTGGCGCCGTCGAGCTGGATGCCGGCCGACAGCACCCGGTGCAGCGCATCGGCGAGCGCTGGGCGGGTGGGATAGAGGATGGCGGTGTGGAACAGGCCCGTGGTGCCCGGCGGCGGCGGATGGCCGCCCTTGCTTTCCCAGGTGTTGAGGCCGATGTGGTGGTGATAGCCGCCGGCCGAGATGAAGGCCGCGTCCGCGCCCAGCCGCTGCTGCAGCTCGAAGCCGAGCACGCCGCAATAGAAGCCGAGCGCGCGCTCGAGATCGGCAACCTTGAGATGGACATGCCCGATCCGGGTGCCCGCGATGATGGGGGGATTCTCTGGCATGAGCGGACTCCGTTGACGTCAATGCCCCTGCCATCAGGGGCGAGGTTTCGCCACCTGATATAGTCCGGATTTGCCGACGCCGGAGCGATCGATCCGGAAACGCAAGGTTTCCGAAAGGCGCCACGGTCCGCCGGCGTCTAGCAGAGCTCCGACAGCTCGCCGCCGGGCAGCTGGAACTCGAACGTGTTCAGCGTCATCGACACCATGGCGTAGTAGCCGCAGAGGCCGATCACCTCGACCAAGCCGCGTTGGCTCAGCACCTCGATCGCCTCGTCATACAGTGCCTTCGGCAGGCCGTGACCTTCGTGCAGCGCCTTGGCGACGTCGTAGATCACCCTGGCCTTGGGATCGTCGAAGCTTGGCGTCCGGCGCACGCGAATGTCCTCGATGATCTTCGGGTCGAGGCCACCCTTCAGCGCCAGGCGCTTGTGGGCATACCACTCGTAATGCGCGGTCCAGTGCCGCGCGGTGACGAGGATCGCGATCTCCGACAGCTTTGGCGGAAAGATCGTGTCGAAGCGCAGCACCTCGCCGAGCCGCGTGGCATGCCGTGCCATCTCCGGGCTGTTCAGCCAGGCCATCATCGGCGCGGGTGGCGCACCGCGCTTGCCGGCAATCGACTCGTCGTAGGTTTCTTTCTGGGCGGCGTTCATTTCGCTAGGCGAAAGCAGCTTCAGCCGCATGTCCGTTTCCTTTTGTTTTTCAAGCGTTACCCCATCTCGGCGATACACCCGATCGCGCGAGGTGAGTAGCGACGCCAGAGCATGGCGCGGCCGCGAGGCATATTGAATTCGGCGGCTGCGTAGGTCTAAGGTCGAATCCAATTCGTCGAATTTGACTGGAAACGCACCATGGCTGACCTCGAGAAATTCCGCGCGGAGACCCGCACCTGGCTGGAGCAGAATTGCCCGCCGGAGATGCGCAAACCGATGACCTCGGATGGCGACACCTTCTGGGGTGGCCGCAACACGAAATTCTCGTCCGAAGCGCAGCGCGTCTGGTTCGAGCGGATGCGCGACAAGGGCTGGACCGTGCCGCATTGGCCGAAGGAATATGGCGGCGGAGGCCTCGACGGCGAGGAGGCCAAGATCGTGCGCCAGGAGATGGCTGCGATCGGCGCGCGTCAGCCGCTCACCTCGTTCGGGATCTCGATGCTGGGACCGGCGCTGCTGAAATACGGCACCGAGGAGCAGAAGAAGGAGCATCTGCCCAAGATCACCGCGGGCCTGATCCGCTGGTGCCAGGGCTATTCCGAGCCGAATGCCGGCTCCGACCTCGCCTCGCTGCAGACCCGCGCGGTCGGCGACGGCGACGACTACATCATCAACGGCCAGAAGATCTGGACGTCCTACGCCAACTACGCCGACTGGATCTTCTGCCTGGTGCGCACCGATCCGGCGGCCAAGAAGCATGACGGCATTAGCTTCATCCTGTTCGACATGACCTCGAAGGGCGTGTCGACCAAGCCGATCCTCCTGATCTCGGGCTATTCGCCGTTCTGCGAAACCTTCTTCGACAATGTCCGCGTACCGAAATCGCATGTCGTCGGCACCGTCAATCGCGGCTGGGATGTCGCGAAATACCTGCTGCAGCACGAGCGCGCGATGATCTCCGGCATGGGCGAGCGCGGCGTCGGCCGTCCGCTCGGCCAGATCGCCGCCGACTCGGTTGGCGCGGACGCGCAGGGCAAGCTCGACGACGCGCAGCTGCGCAGCCAGATCGCGAGCTTCGAGGTCGACGAGGCCGCGCTCGCCGCCGCCGCGGAGCGCGCGGTCGATCTCGCCAAGGCCGGGCAGTCGCATCCGGCGTTCTCCTCGGCGATGAAATATTACGGCACCGAGCTCAACAAGCGCCGCTACGAGATCCTGATGTCGGCCGGCGGCATCGACGCGCTGGAATGGGAGAGCGACCGCTCCAAAGGCGGCGCCCGGCCGCGCGCCTGGCTGCGCACCAAGGCCAATTCGATCGAGGGCGGCACCTCGGAGGTGATGCTCGGCATCGTCGCCAAGCGCATCCTCGATTTGCCGGGCGCGTGACGTTTTTTGTAGTCATGGCCGGGCTTGACCCGGCCATCCACGTCTTTGTCGCGGTTGGCTCAAGACGTGGATGCCGGCACAAGGCCGGGCATGACGATACCTTGAAATTTGACTGAACGAACAACAGCAGAGTTACCGGATCCATCCTATGGCCCTCGTCCTCACCGAAGAACAATCCATGCTGCGCGACAGTGCGCGCGGCCTCATCAGCGACAAGGCGCCGGTGGCGCATCTGCGGTCCTTGCGCGATGCCAAGGATGCCACCGGCTTCTCGCGCGAGCTCTGGAAGACATTTGCGGAGATGGGCTTCTCCGGCCTGTTGGTGCCGGACCAGTTCGGCGGCAGCGGGCTCGGCTGCGTCGAGGCCGGCATCGTCATGGAGGAAATCGGCCGCACCTTGATGCCGTCGCCGTTCCTCGCGACCTCGGTGCTCGCTGCCTCGGCGCTGTCGCGCGGCGGCAGCGAGGCGCAGAAGGCGCAGCATCTGCCGAAAATCGCCGACGGCTCGCTGCTGGCGGCGCTCGCGATCGATGAGGGCGCCAAGCATCGCCCGCTGCAGACCAAGTTGCAGGCCACGCGCTCCGGCAACGGCTTCAAGCTGTCGGGCGACAAGGCCTTCGTGGTCGACGGCCACACCGCCGACCTTCTGATCGTGGCAGCGCGCACGGCCGGCAGCGCCGGCGACAGGAACGGGCTGACGCTGTTCCTGGTCGATCCGAAGGCGAAGGGGCTCGCGGTCGAGCGGACCGCGATGGTCGATTCGCACAACGCGGCGCGCATCGTGTTCGACAATGTCGAGGTCAACGCCGACAGCGTGCTCGGCGAAGTCGATCAGGGCTTTGGACTGCTCGAGGGCGTGCTCAATATCGGCCGCGGCGCGGTGGCGTCCGAAATGGTCGGCCTCTCCGACGAGGTGTTCGGCCGCACCGTGGCCTATCTGAAGGAGCGCAAGCAGTTCGGCAAGGCGATCGGCGAATTCCAGGCGCTGCAGCACCGTGCCGCGCAGCTCTACATCGATATCGAGATCACCCGCGCCGCGGTGCTGAAGGCGCTGCAGGCGCTCGATACGGATGCCGACAAGGCCGCAACCGCGGTCGCGGTGGCAAAGGCCCGCGCCGGCACCACTGCGACGCTGGCCGTGCAGGAGGGCGTGCAGATGCATGGCGGCATGGGCATGACCGACCAGTTCGACATCGGCTTCTTCATGAAGCGCGCCCGCGTCTGCCAGGAGCTGTTCGGCGACAGCAATTTCCACACCGACCAGCTGGCGAGCGGCAAGGGCTACTGAGCCGCCGCATCGTCGTCGTCGCGCACACTGTCATCGCCCGGCTCGCCGCCTTCGCTCAAGCTTCGGCGCGCTTGAAAGCGAAAGCCTCGTCGAAGCCTCGGCGTAGACGGGACCGGGCGATCCAGTATCCCAGAGACGCCTGTGCTTGAGCCGAGAAGCCGCGGCGTACTGGATCACCCGCTTTCGCGCGGGTGATGACAGCGGTGACGGCGGCTTGGCATAGGCTCGTCATTGCGAGCGAAGCGAAGCAATCCATCTCTCCACTTGTGGCGAAATGGATTGCTTCGTCGCTTCAGCGCAAAATTGCTTTGCAATTTTGTCGCGACCTCCTCGCAATGACGATGGAGAGTCTACCGGATCGGCGGCGCGTACTGGACGCCGCCGGCGTTCCAGAGCTGGTTCATGCCGCGCGGGATCTTCAGCTTGGAGTCGGCGCCGACGTTGCGGTCGTAGACCTCGCCGTAATTGCCGACATGGCGGATGATGCGCACCGCCCAGTCCTTGGTCAGACCGAGATCCTCGCCATAGCTGCCCTCGGTGCCGACCAGCCGCATCACTTCCGGTTTCTTCGACTTCAGCGCCTCGTCGATGTTCTTCGAGGTGATGCCGAGCTCTTCGGCGTTGATCATGGCGTACAGCGTCCACTTCACGATCATCATCCAGTCGTCGTCGCGCAAGCGCACCACCGGCGCCAGCGGCTCCTTGGAGATGATGTCGGCGAGGATCGTGTGGTCGCTCGGCTTGGCGAGGTTGAGCCGCAGCGCATAGAGCTGCGAGGCGTCGGATGTCAGCGTATCGCACTGGCCGGAGTTGTAGGCCTTCACGACGTCGTCCAGCTTGTCGAACTTCATCTCCGTGTACTTCATGTTGTTAGCACGGAAATAGTCGGCGAGATTGAGTTGCGTCGTGGTGTTGGCCTGCACGCAGACCTTGCTGCCGTTCAGGTCGAGCGCGGAATCGATGTTGCGCGAGCGCGGCAGCATGAAGCCCTGGCCGTCATAATAGGCGACCGCGGGGAAATAGAGGTCGTAATTGGTCTCGCGCGACATGCTCCAGGTGGAGTTGCGCGAGAGGATGTCGACCTTGCGGTTCTGCAGCTCCTTGAAGCGTTCGCTGGCGTCGAGCGGCACGAACTTCGCCTTCGACGGGTCGTCGAAGATCGCCGACGCGACCGCGCGGCAGAAGTCGACGTCGAAGCCGGTCCAGTTACCCTTGTCGTCCGGGATCGAGAAGCCCGGCAGGCCCTTGTTGACGCCGCACAGCACGTCGCCGCGACGGACGGTGCGCTTCAGCGTGCGGGTGTCGTAACGCTCATAGGTGATGGCGGCGGCCGCAACCAGCGCGGCGATCGCGAGCCCGATCGTCAGGCCGCCTCGAAATGTACGCATGGGTTCTCTCTCGCGAAGGATCGGGGGGAAAAGCGGGGCGGATATCGAAGCAGCTGAAGGCTACAGTTCGGGCTTCTGCCGGATGATCACCTTGGTGCCGACGGGAACGCGGTTGTAGAGATCGGCGACGTCGTTGTTGACCAGGCGGAAGCAGCCGGAGGAAACGGCGGTGCCGATGGTGTCGGGCCGGTTGGTGCCGTGGATGCGGTAGACCGTGGTGCCGAGATACATCGCGCGTGCGCCGAGCGGATTGCCCGGGCCGCCCGCCATGAAGCGCGGCAGATAGGGCTGGCGCGCGATCATTTCCGGCGGCGGCACCCAGTCGGGCCACTCGGCCTTACGGGTGATGCTCACGAGGCCCTGCCATTGAAAGCCTTCGCGGCCGACGCCGATACCGTAGCGGAGCGCGCGGCCATTGCCCTGCACCAAATAAAGGTGACGTTCGGCGGTCGCGACGATGATGGTGCCCGGCGCCTCATTGGACCGGTAATACACGACCTGCTTCTGCCATTCCGGGTCGAGCTCGTAGCCGTCGTCAGCAACAAGGCCGGGCTCGTCGGCGTCCGGGCGGTTTTGGGCAAAACCCTGCGATGTCGACAGCACGAGCGCGCCCGTCGCGATCAACATCCAGACCAGGTGACGAAGTTTCGTCATGCAAAGCTCTCCTTGTTGGCGCGCGGCCAAATGGTTGCTCCACCCGCAAATCAGGCAGCATCAAATCTCAGCGGCAGCTTGATGGCAAGCTTAGGGCGGCATCACAGGTATATCCCTGTAATGCTTCTGTTTTTTGTCATTGATTGTCGCGGCACGTTGCGCGGGCCGCCTCATTTCGGCGCGATCCAGAGTCGCAAGGCGAACGAGATCAGCGCCACGGTGCCGACGCCGCCGAGCCACAGCGCTGCGAACCACAGCAGGCGCTGGCCGAGCGGCCGCTGATTCGGGCTCTCGGGCATCAGTGGTATCCGTGGCCGGGGCGCACCTTGCCGCGGAACACCCAATAGGCCCAGGCGGTGTAGCCGAGGATCAGCGGCACCAGGATCGAGACGCCGACCAGCATGAAGACCTGGCTGTTGGTCGGTGCCGCCGCCTGCCAGATCGTGATGCTCTGCGGCACGATGTACGGATACATGCTGATGCCAAGCCCGGCATAGGACAGCGCGAACAGCCCGAGCGTCAGGAAGAACGGCTGGTGGTCGTTCTTGTTGCTGAGCGCGCGCAGCAGTCGCGCGGTGACGGCGGCGACCGCGATCGGCACCGGCGCGGTGAGGATGATGTTGGGCCAGGCGAACCAGCGCTGGGTGTATTGCACGCTGAGGAAAGGCGTCGCGATGCTGACGGCGCCGATCGCGCACAGCATCGCGATCAACAACATCCAGCTCAGATGATAGGCGCGGTCGCGCAGCTCGCCCTCGGTCTTCATCACCAGCCAGGTCGCGCCGAGCAGCGCGTAGCCGATCACCAGCGCGACGCCGGTCAGGACGCTGAACGGCGTCAGCCAATCCCACCAGCCGCCGGCGTATTGGCGTCCCTCGACATGGATGCCCTGCAGGATGGCGCCGAGCGCGATCCCCTGCGCCAGTGTCGCAAGCAGCGAGCCGCCGGCGAAAGCGATATCCCATTTGTTGCGCGCCTTCTGGGTCCGCCAGCGGAATTCGAAGGCGACGCCGCGGAACACGAGGCCGAGCAGCATCGCGATCATCGGCGTGTAGAGCGCCGGCATCAGCACCGCATAGGCGAGCGGAAACGCCGCCATCATGCCGCCGCCGCCGAGCACCAGCCAGGTCTCGTTGCCGTCCCACACCGGCGCCACCGTGTTCATGATGACGTCGCGGTCGGTCTTTTGCGGAAACAGCGGAAACAGGATGCCGAGGCCGAGATCGAAGCCGTCCATCACGACATAGACGAACACGGCAAAGGCGATGATGAAGGCCCAGATCGTGGCGAGATCGATCATCGCACGCCCTCCACGGCAGCACCTGCCGCCGGCGTGATGCCGGCTGCGCGGGCCGGAAGATCTTTCGTCGGGCCTTGCTCGCCGGGATGCGGCGGCTGCACCATCAGCCGCAGGATGTAGATCACGCCCGCGGTGAACACTGCGAAATAGACGACGATGAAGGCGATCAGCGACGAGCCCACCGCGGGCGCCGCCAGCGGCGACGCAGAATCGGCGGTGCGCAGCAGCCCGTAGACCGTGAACGGTTGCCGCCCGGTCTCCGTGGTGATCCAGCCAGCGAGCACCGCGATGAAGCCGGCGGGGCCCATCAGCACCGCGAAGCGATGCAGCAGCGGCGACTGGTACATCATCCCCCGCCAGCGCATCAAAAGGCTGAGCAGGCCGAGCCCCATGATCAGGAAGCCGAGGCCGACCATGATGCGGAACGACCAGAAGGTGATCGGCACCGGCGGCCAGTTCTCGCGCGGCACGGTGTCGAGGCCGGCCAGCGGCGCGTCGAGCGAATGCTTCAGGATCAGCGACGACAGTTTCGGCACCTCGATCGCATACTTCACTTTCGCCTCACGCTGGTCGGGCCAGCCGAACAGGATCAGCGGCGCGCCATCCTTGTGGCTCTGGTAATGGCCTTCCATCGCCATCACCTTGGCGGGTTGGTGCTCCAGCGTGTTGAGGCCGTGCTGGTCGCCGGCGAGGATCTGGATCGGCGCCACCAGCGTCGCCATCCACATTGCCATCGAGAACATCACGCGCGCTCCCGCCAGATGCTGGTCGCGCAGCAGATGCCAAGCGCCGACCGCGCCGACCACGAGCGAGGTGGTGAGGTACGCCGCCAGCACCATGTGCACGAGGCGATAGGGGAACGACGGATTGAAGATCACCTTGAGCCAGTCGGCGGCGACGAACTGGCCGTCGGCGTTCACGGCGTGGCCGGTCGGTGTCTGCATCCAGGAATTGGCCGACAGAATCCAGAACGCCGAGATCAGCGTGCCGATCGCGACCATCAACGTCGCCACGAAGTGCAGCCTGGGGCCGACGCGTTCGAGCCCGAACAGCATCACGCCGAGGAAGCCGGCTTCCAGGAAGAATGCGGTCAGCACCTCATAGGCCATCATCGGGCCGATCACCGGCCCGGTCTTGTCGGCAAAGGACGACCAGTTGGTGCCGAACTGGTAGGACATCACGATGCCCGAGACCACGCCCATGCCGAACGCGACCGCGAAGATCTTCAGCCAGTAATTGAACAGGTTGATGTAGACCTCGCGCCTGGTGGCAAGCCACAGCGCTTCCAGCACCGCGAGATAGCTCGCAAGCCCGATCGAGAATGCGGGAAACACGATGTGGAACGACATCGTGAAAGCGAATTGCGCGCGGGCGAGTACGACCGCATCCCAGCCTTCGAACATTACGCACCATCCGTCGTCGACCTGGCGTGGACCTTACCACGTCAGCTGTGACGACAAAGAGGGCGGATTGTCCGACTAGAGCGGGTTGAGTTTTGGCTGGATCGGCTTGGTGCGGTCCCGGTTCACCTCTCCCCGTTTGGGAAGAGGTGAGCTTTCGACGCCGTTCCAGCTCAACCTGATTTTCATCAGGCTTTAGCTATTGGCGTTGAGCAGCCGCGCGACGGTGCGGTCGATCTCGTCGTACTGTCCCTCGCCGGCGTGCTGGAACACGATCTTGCCGTTCTGGTCGATCACGTATTGCGCCGGCCAATACTGGTTGCGGTAGGCATTCCAGGTCTGCGAATTGTTGTCCTGCGCCACCGGATAGAGGATGCCGTGCCGCTTCAGCGCCGCCTGCACGTTGGAGGCCGAATGCTCGAACGGGAATTCCGGCGTGTGGACGCCGATCACGACGAGGCCGCGATCCCGGTACTTCGAATAGAGCTGGGTGACGTGCGGCAGCGTGTTGACGCAGTTGACGCAGCCATAGGTCCAGAAATCCACCAGCACGACCTTGCCGCGCAGGTCGGCGAGCCTGAGCGGCTGCGAATTGAACCAGTTGCTGATGCCGACGAATTCGGGCGCGGTCTGGCTCTGTCCGGTTGTCATGGCGATCGCCCGCGGCACCGGCTGTGCCGGCGCGTCTGACTCGGTGCAGAGGCCGGGAATGACGGCGCCGCCGAGGCCAAGGCCCGTAACCAGAGCGGATACGGCAATCAAGCGCAGGGACATCGATATCTCCTTTGGGCTTACAGGCCGATCTGGCCGTTGGGATAGAACTGGGTCAGCCACGCCACGATCAGCGTGTCGTATTGCAGGTAGGACAGCGCGGCGAATGCGACGATCACGACGCCGAAGCCCTGCTGCAGGCGCGGCGCGATCCGCGCCATGCTGCGCACGCGCGTGGTGACGGCCTGTCCGCCATAGGCAATCGCAAGCATCGGGATCGCGGCGCCGATCGCGTAGGTGACGAGCTGCAGGCTCGCCCACGCGGTGTCCTTCGAGGTCGCGACGATGGTCAGGATCGAGCCGAGCACGGGGCCGGCGCACGGCGTCCACACCAGGCCGAGCGTAGAGCCGAGCACGAAGCCGCCGAACAGGCTTTGCGACGGCGCCGCCTGTCCGACGTTGCCGGTAGCGCCGGTGAGCCGGATCGACAGCCATTCGAACGGCGCCGGCCAGATCATCAGGAGGCCGAAGCCCGCGAGCAGCACGGCCGCGCCGGTCCGCAGCACGGACGGATCGAAATCGAAGGCGCGGGTGATCGCGCTCAGCAGCAATGCCACCGCAGAGAATGACATCACGAAGCCGAGCGCGATCATCGCGGGCCGCGCCTTGCCGGTCTGGCCTATCGATACCCCGAGCAGGATCGGCAGCATCGGCAGGGTGCAAGGGGCGGCGACGGTGGCGACACCGGCAAGCAGGGCAAGGGCAAGGCTGAGCATCGTCATCCGTCCATCAGAGTCCCGGCGCGCCAGAGGGCCGTGCCGGGTACGCCTGATGTTCTTCGCAAGGACGGTTTGGCCGTTACGGCGGGCCGGTCGCGGGCCGCGTCACGTCTGTGTGAGGCGAGGCGCACTCGGCTTCACGACGTCGCGCCAAATACAGAGCGACCCGGCTGGGGGGCATCCCGGCCGGGTCGTTGGAGGCTACTTGGGAGGTTAGAACGAAGAGGTATCGAAACCGGTTCAGTGAATTGGGGTTGGGGTTGCGTCGTTGGATATAGGTATAGAGGTCGCGTTTTTCCGGGTGATGTCGTCGATTGTTTCAATTGTTTCGTCGCCTGATTTTTTCGGCTTCGTGGACAATTGCCCGGCTCGCGTGATCTCCCTTTAAGATGTTGAATTTACAATCCTTTATGCGGCGACGCTATCCACGCCGGCACCCCGCAGGAGGTCGGCGAGCTGCTTGCGGGCATAGAACATGCGGGTCTTCACCGTGCTCTGCGGGATCCCGATGATCTGCCCGGCCTCCTCGACCGACTTCTCATGGTAGTAGACCAGATTGATGATCTCGCGGTGAGCCGGCGACAGCTTGGCCACGCAGGCGCGGAGGATCTCGCTGGTGGTGGCGCGATCGAGCGAGGTTTCCGGCGTGTCGGCGCCGTCGGCGATCTCCAGCACGTCGTCCTGGTCGATGTCCTCATGCTTGCGCTGGCGCAGCGCGGTCAGCGCCTTGAAGCGGGCGATCGAGAGCAGCCAGGTCGAGACCTGCGAGCGGCCCTCGAATTGGGCCGCGGTGCGCCAGACGTCCAGGAACACCTGGCTCACGAGGTCCTCGGCCATCGTGGTGTCGCGCACCATGCGGAGCACGAAGCGGTAAACCCGGACGTTATGACGGGAATAGAGCGTGTGCATCGAGGTGCGGTTATTCTTGGCGATACGCGCGAGCAGCGTTTCATCCGAGGTCGCGCGAGCAGCGTCGATATGCTTCGTGGCTGCAGAGTTGATGGCGATGACGTTCGGCATGACAGGCTCCCAGTTCGCCGTTGGGCGGCGGTTCGTTGGGAGAATTGTTAGTTACGGCCCGTTTCCGGATGTCTGCGCGAAAAGCGGAAAATGGTTTCGTGAACGGGAGAATTGTTTCGTCGCCGGCCCGACGACGAAACATTCGGGACCAAAAAGCCAATAATTTCAATGCGAAGAAAATTCGAACGGCCGGATTCCCGCCCGTCGGAACGAATCCGGCTGTTATGACTTCTGGCACTGTCGGGGCTTATTCGGCCGCCTGCAGCGAAGGCGCCGCCTTTTTCGGGGCAATCCAGAACGCATCGGGCCGCTCGAACAGGAAATTGGCCCGCGCCGCCAGCGCCAGCCGCCAGATCACGAGCGAGCCGGCGACGCCGACTGCGGTCACGATCAGCGAGATCAGGCCGATGTCGTGGATGACGCCGAAGCGCAGCAGAAGGGTGCGTGACGCAGCCATCGGCAGGAAGAAAGCGAGATAGATCACGATCGAATGCTCGCCGCAGAAGCGCAGGAAGCCGAGCCAGTGCGCGCGCGCCAGCAGCGTGCCGGTCACGATGATCGCGCAGGCGCCGGCAAAGCCGAGTGCCAGCGAGACGACCGGCCATTCGCTCACCTCGAGCGCAACCAGGCCGCCATTGATCAGCGCCCAGAGCCCAAGCCCGAGCAGGGCAAGCGCAGGCCGTGCCCGCGCGCAGTCCGAGAGCGCGAACACGTAATCGGCGAGGACATAGCCGGTGTAGAAGTAGACGAAGCGGGAGCAGAACTCGTCGATCACGGTCGAGCCGGTCGCGACATGCGCGGTCTCCAGCGCTGCCGCGATCAGCCAGATCACGAGCGGGTGGACGTTGCGCGCGAGCTTGGTGACGACGAAGAAGATCGGCAGCAGATAGATGAACCACAGCGTGCCGAACGGCTCGATGAAGGACTCGAGGTATTGCAGTCCAACCTGGGCCCAACCGGTCTCGGCGGCCAGCGACGGCGCCTTGAAGCCGAACTGGATCGTCACCCAGAGCACGTAGAAATAGGCGAAGTGCATCACCTTGCGGTCGAGATAGGTGCGCCAGTCGCGATCGATCACGACCGACAGGAACAGGCCCGAGATCAGGAAGAAGTCAGGCATCCGGAACGGCTTCGCGAACATCACGACGTAATGCATGAAGCCGGTCTGCTCGGCGGCCTTCTCGACCCCCAGCACCGAATGCATCATCACGACCATGATGATGCAGATGCCCTTGGCATAGTCGACCCAGTCGACGCGTCCGCTCGCGCCTGAGGCGGAACGATCTGTCGCAGCGGCTGTGCCGTTCGTGGTCATCTTTGTCTCGTTCCGGCGTGATCGTGCCTATCATCGGCCCGATCGGTTGCTTTCTCCTTTATTGATACAAATGGTGTGCCACCAAACCGGACCTTTCCGCGGGTTTCCCGTGACCGGCGAATGGTCTAAGAGGCGAGGGAATCCGAAACGGATTGTTAACCATGGGACGCAGCCCGGCCCGAGCGCCGCTGCGGTGATGAGAATCCTTGCCGCGCCAATTCGATAGTCCGCTGCCGATCGACGCCGTGCTCGACGAGCTCGATCGCACGCTCGAGGGCCACAACGCCGCGGTGCTGGTGGCGCCGCCGGGCGCCGGCAAGACCACGCGCGTGCCGTTGGCGTTGCTCGATGCACCCTGGGCGAGGGGCAAGAAGATCATCGTGCTGGAGCCGCGCCGCATCGCCGCGCGCGCCAGCGCGGAGCGGATGGCGAAGACGCTCGGCGAGCGTGCCGGCGAGACCGTCGGCTATCGCGTGCGCTTCGGCTCGAAAGTGTCGCGCGCGACGCGGATCGAGGTCGTCACCGAAGGCATCTTCTCGCGCCAGATCCTCGACGATCCCGAGCTCAACGGCGTCGCCGCGGTGCTGTTCGACGAATTCCATGAGCGCTCGCTCGATGCCGATCTCGGGCTGGCGCTGGCGCGCGACGCGCAGACCGGCCTGCGCGAGGACCTGCGGATCCTCGTGATGTCGGCAACGCTCGACGGTGCACGCGTCGGAAAACTGCTCGGCGACGCGCCGGTGGTCGAAAGCGAGGGGCGCGCCTTTCCGGTCGAGACCCGTTACGTCGGCCGCAAGGTCGACGCGCCGCTGGAGCGGCAGATGGCCGAGACGATCGCGACCGCGCTGCGCGCCGATGCCGGCTCGGTGCTTGCCTTCCTGCCGGGCGCCGCCGAGATCCGCCGCACCCAGACCTTCCTCACTGAGCGTGTGCACGACGCCTCTGTCGAGATCGTGCCGCTGTTCGGCGCGCTCGATGCCAGCGTGCAGGATCGCGCCATCGCGCCGGCGCCGAAGGGCACCCGTAAGGTGGTGCTGGCGACCTCGATCGCCGAGACCTCGCTGACCATCGAGGGCGTGCGCATTGTGGTCGATTCCGGCCTGGCGCGGGTGCCGCGCTACGAGCCCGACATCGCATTGACGCGGCTTGAGACCGTGCGGGCCTCGCGCGCCGCGGTGGATCAGCGGCGCGGCCGCGCCGGCCGCATCGAGCCCGGCGTCTGCTATCGGCTCTGGGACGAGCCGCAGACCGCGTCGCTACCGGCCTACACCGCGCCCGAAATCCTCTCCGCCGATCTGTCCTCGCTGGTGCTCGACCTCGCGCAATGGGGCGTGAGCGATCCCGCGGGCCTTGCCTTCCTCGATCCACCGCCGGGACCGGCGCTGAAGGAAGCCAGATCGCTGCTGTCGGAGCTCGGGGCGCTCGACGGTGATGGCCGCATTACAGAGGAAGGGCAGAGCCTGCGCGCGCTGGCGCTGCCGCCGCGGCTGGCGCGCATGATCGTGGATTCCGCCCGCTTCGGTATGGGCGAGGAGGCGGCCGAGATCGCCGCGGTTCTGACCGAGCGCGGGCTCGGCGGCGACAGTGTCGATCTCGACGTCAGGCTCGACCAGTTCCGCCGCGACCGTTCGCAGCGCGCATCGAGCGCCCGCAGCATGGCGGCGCGCTGGGCCGCGCAGGTGAAGTCGGCTGTCGGCGAAGCGAAGGATCTCTCCACCGGCGTCATGCTGGCCTTCGCATTCCCGGATCGGGTCGCCAGGAACCGCGGCAATGGCAGCTTCGTGCTGGCCAACGGCCGCGGTGTCGCCGTGGAGCAGACCGCGGCGCTGGCGCGGCTGCCTTATATCGCGGTTGCCGAATTGACCGGCACGGCCGCGAGCGGCCGCATCCTGCTGGCGGCGCCGATCACCCAGGAGGAGATCGAGCAGCGTTTCGCCGACCAGATCGAGAACGTGGAAGAGGTGACGTTCGACCGCGGCGCGATGGCGCTGCGCGCGCGGCGCCGGCGTTCGCTGCACGCGATCACGCTGTCGGAAGCACCGATGTCGCTGTCGCCCTCGGCCGAGACCGCGCGCGTCTTCGCCGACGGGCTGATCGCGGCCGGGCTCGACCGGTTGCCGTGGTCGAAGCACTCCAAGCAATGGCGCGACCGTGTCATGTTCCTGCGCAGGGCCGAGGACGAGAGCTGGCCCGATCTGTCCGACACCGCGCTCGCCGCGCGTGCCGACGACTGGCTGGTGCCGGCGCTCTACGACAAGACCGCGCTGAAGGACCTGTCCGCCGGCGACCTGTCGGACGCGCTGATGGCGTTGCTGCCGTGGGAGTTGCGCGCGCGGCTCGATCGCGAGGCGCCGACGCATTTCGAGGCGCCGACCGGAACGCAGCTCGCGATCGATTACGAGGCCGAGCAGGGCCCGACCATCGCGGTGCGGCTGCAGGAGCTGTTCGGGCTCAACACCCATCCCTCGATCGCCAAGGGCGCGGTGCCGCTGGTGCTGGAACTGCTGTCGCCGGCACAGCGGCCGGTGCAGGTGACGCGCGATCTGCCCGGCTTCTGGCGCGGCAGTTACGCTGCGGTGCGTTCCGACCTGCGCGGCCGCTATCCGCGCCATCCCTGGCCGGAAGATCCCGCCAGCGCGATGCCGACTAGGCGCGTGAAACCGCGCGGCACGTGACGGGTCGCGAATCTCATGCATCGCCGTCATTGCGAGGAGCGATAGCGACGAAGCAATCCATCGTTCCGCGCATGCCGCACGATGGATTGCTTCGCTTCGCTCGCAATGACGGGCATAGACCCGCACCATCCGGGACGTAACGCTGGCGAGCGTCCGCAAACGGTGGTTAGATTTGCACGCTGGGATGGGATCACGGGCTCGCAGTTTGGGGAGGTCACCGTGGAGATCAAGAACGCATCGCCGTCGCTGTACAACGAAGACCTGGCGCCGGCCAAGGAACGCAACTGGGGCGCCTTCAGCATCTTCAACGTCTGGACCTCGGACGTGCACAGCCTGTGGGGCTATTACCTCGCCGCCAGCCTGTTCCTGCTCTGCGGCAGCTTCGTCAATTTCATCCTCGCGATCGGCGTCGGCTCGCTGGTGATCTTCGTGCTGATGAGCCTGATCGGCAATGCCGGCGTGAGGACCGGCGTGCCCTATCCGGTGCTGGCGCGCGCCTCGTTCGGGGTCTGGGGCGCCAACATCCCGGCGCTGGTCCGCGCCGTCGTCGCCTGCTTCTGGTACGGGGCGCAGACCGCGGCGGCCTCGGGCGCGATCGTCGCGCTGCTGACGCGCATCGACAGCTTCAAGGCGTTCCACCAGTCCAGCCATATGCTCGGCCATTCCACGCTCGAGGTGATCTGCTTCGTCGTGATCTGGGCGCTGCAGCTCCTGATCATCCAGCGCGGCATGGAAACGGTGCGGCGCTTCCAGGACTGGGCGGGACCTGCGGTGTGGTTGATGATGCTGATCCTTGCGATCTATCTCTGCATCGCGGCCGGCGGCATCTCGCTCACCGCGCCGATCCCGCAGGATGTGCTGCTGGAGAAGACCAAGGAGGCTGGCGTGCCCGGCGAGCCCGGGACTCTCGCCGCGCTGTGCGCCGTCGCCGCGACCTGGATCACCTATTTCGCCGCGCTCTATCTCAACTTCTGCGACTTCTCGCGCTACGCGCCCGATGCAGCCGCGCTGCGCAAGGGCAATATCTGGGGCCTGCCGGTCAATCTGGTCCTGTTCTCGCTGGTCGCCGGCGTCACCACGATCGCGGCGTTCAACGTCTATCACGAGGTGCTGCTGCATCCCGACCAGATCTCGGCGAAGTTCGACAGCTGGTTCCTGGCGCTGCTCGCCGCGGTCACTTTCGCGGTGGCGACGCTCGGCATCAACGTCGTCGCCAATTTCGTCTCGCCGGCGTTCGACTTCTCCAATGTGTTTCCGCGGCATATCGACTTCAAGAAGGGCGGCTACATCGCGGCGCTGATCGCGCTGGCGCTGTATCCGTTCGCGCCCTGGGAGGGCAGCGCCGCCTCGTTCGTCGGGGTGATCGGCGCGACGATGGGACCGATCTTCGGCGTCATGATGGTCGACTATTATCTGATCGCCAAAGGCCGTGTGAACGTGCCGGCGCTGTATCAGGAGAACGGCGAATATCGCTTTCAGAACGGCTGGAACGTCAGCGCGCTGATCGCCGCCGGCATCGGCGCGCTGTTCTCGTCGGTGCTGCCGAACTTCACCTCGATCCTGCCGGCGTGGTGGGCGGTCTATGGCTGGTTCTTCGGTGTCGGGATCGCGGGCGCGGTCTATTACGCGCTGCGCGTTGCGATGCCGAGCCCGGTCGCCAGGACGGCCTGAGAGACGGCCTGAGAGCCGGAAATTGCGGCCCTCGCGGGCGACCGACGTCATTCGGCCGCCCCTTGGGGCTCGCATTAACCCTTCGCTCATCCTTTTCGCCAAAATGGCAGGCTCGTGCCGCCGCCCTCGCTCGCGGTGGGGCGGGCGGCGTGGTGAAATTGCGTGTTCGGTTTTCCGAGTATGGTGTCATGCGTAACCTGATGATTTTCGCGGCCATCCTGATCGGGCTGGGCACCTTCATGGCTCAGATGGCCAGCAAGATGTCGCCCGCCGCCGCGACCACTACAAAGCAGACCATGGCCCCAGCCGTCACGGTGGCGCAGGCCAGCGCCCGCACGCTCAGTATTGCGCCCGATCCTCGCGGTCATTTCGCGACCGACGGCCGGATCGACGGCCAGCGCATCAACTTCATGGTCGACACCGGCGCCTCGGTGGTAGCCCTGAACGAAACGTCCGCGGCACGCTTCGGCCTGCGTCCGGTGCCGGGCGATTACACCTCGCGCGTCACCACTGCCAACGGCACCATCAAGGCCGCGCGCGCCCGCATCGCCATGATCGAGATCGGCGGCCTCACCGTGCGCGACGTCGATGCCCTGGTGCTGCCGGACGAGGCGCTGTCGGAAAACCTGCTCGGCCTGTCCTTCCTGTCGAAGCTGAAGCGCTTCGAATATGCCAACGGCAAATTGTTGCTGGAGCAGTAAGGCCGATTGGCATCAAAGCCTATCCAAGTCTTCCGCTGGATGTCTTCCTCCGTGATGCGCATCGTCTCCTCAGAACGGCAGAAATTCCGCCGAAACTGAGGAAGGCGGACACACAAGTCGCCGCGAGGGAATTCAGTGCGCTGCTTGTTCACATTTTGGGAATGAGAGCGTAGTCGAGTCGATCTTCGCGACGGCGCGGCATTTGCGCCAGACGTTCGCGGGCAACGTCAGACCTGAGGCGCTTTCGCAGAGCGTCGCGCCGATCTCCCGGCGTGCTCACTGTAAATCCCTACTGCACTCTCTGATATAGCCGGGCGGGTCGTCGACATTCGGGCAGCGCACGACCTGAACGCAAAAGACTTCATCACCGTGTTTGAATATCGAGACTTTTAAACGCTCGCCTCTCTCCGTCGGTTTCCCGATAATAGCTATGCCTAGGCCGGCATCGTCACCCGATAGCGACACCTCATCTTCCCCAAAAGGAAAAACGGATAAACACTCTTTCGGCACATCAATCCATTGCCCATTGTGTTCAATGCGCATCGACCGTTCCAAGCCTACCCCGAACCCTTTCTTTTCCGGGTTTCGGTCGCAAACTGCCTTGAGGGTGCGAAGTTCGATCTTCGCAAGATCCCCGCCTTGTTGATTTTTGAAAGTCAAAGTCACGACATCCGGCTTACACCAGGGGCCCGAGTTTGCCTTGCATACCGTTGAACTGGCGAGCAGAAGGCATAAGGCTCCGGCGAGCACGAACATTTTCATCGGCATGGCTCAATATTTGTATCGATTCCAATCAGGCATTCTCGACCCCGTTGGCTTGCCGTGAAGCCAATACAGATAGCTCCCATCCCAAGATCCAACTCACGCTCGATAATCCGGAGTTTTCTGCGAATAAGCCTTCGCATTGTCTAGATCTCCATCACCCTCGTGCTGATCATCCCAGTGCATGTGCCCACGTGCCACCGCACCGCTGTCGCCAAACCCCACATCACCGCCCAGCGCTCCGTCTTGGAATCCGCGCGCTATCTGATCGTAGTAATATGGTCCGCCGCGCTTATGATTTTCCACGCCCAGTTCCGGGATAAAACCCCTGCTCTTGGTCTCTTCCGGGTAATATTGGGCACCAAGGTCTATCATTTCCTTACGGGCAGCGTCCCATGCGCGCTCCGCGCTCTCGAAACCGATCCCCGCATTGCGGCTCGGAAAGTCGCCACCTTCGGCGCCGCCAAAGCGCTTGATGCCAGCGACGCCACCCGATCCGCTGGGGCTGTTGCCAGTCGCCGGCCCGTTGACGCCGGGCTGACCGGCTGCTGTCGACCGCACGGCCATGCCTGTCCTTGCCTAGTGTGCTGAATGCGAAGTTCGTGCGATTTCGCGGCAGCCACTTTCACGAACTTCGCATTCATAAAGCACACTAGAATCATAAGTTTGCTAGTGTCCTTATCGAATCCGAAGTTCGCTCCGAAGGTGCTGCAAATGATGCGAACTTCGGATTCGGGACACTGGCGCCACCCCTGCGGAAACCATGCTGGGTCGGAGCGATTAGCGGTCAAGCAGCTCGCAGGGCGCAACAGCGCGGCGTATTGCGCCGGCGTGCAAGTATTCGCCGACGCCAAATCTGCCTTAATTATTGGCCACAAGCCGTCAATCCTGCCTTCCGCTGCGGCGATGCATTCGCTAAAGCCAGCGGCATCGCTCCTCCGCATTTCCACGAGGCCATTTCTGATGTTTCCCAAGCCGAAACCCGCGCTGGTTCCGAACACCTACGCCTTCGAATCCGAGCCGATGGTGAAGCCGACCGGGTTTCGCGAGTACGACGCGCGCTGGCTGTTCAACAAGGAAATCAACCTGATGGGCGTGCAGGCGCTGGGCATGGGGCTCGGCGCGCTGATCGCGGAGCTCGGCGTCCGCCAGGAGATCGTCACCGGTCACGATTTCCGCGGCTATTCCGCCTCGATCAAATACGCGCTGATCTCGGGCCTGATGGCGGCGGGCTGCAAGGTGCACGACATCGGGCTCGCGGTGACGCCGATGGCCTACTTCGCGCAGTTCGATCTCGACGTGCCCTGCGTTGCCATGGTCACCGCCTCGCACAACGACAATGGCTGGACCGGCGTCAAGATGGGCGCCAACCGCCCGCTCACCTTCGGTCCCGACGAGATGTCACGGCTGAAGGCAATCGTGCTCAACGCCGAATTCAACAACACGGCCGGCGGCTCCTATCAATTCCACGAGAATTATCCGGCGCGCTACATCGCCGACCTCACCAGCCGGCCGAAGCTGAAGCGCAGGCTGAAGGTCGTCGCGGCCTGCGGCAACGGCACCGCGGGCGCGTTCGCGCCGCAGGTGCTGGAGGCGATCGGTTGCGATGTGATCCCGCTCGACACCGAGCTCGATCACACCTTCCCGAAATACAATCCGAATCCGGAAGACATGGAGATGCTGCACGCGATCCGCGATGCGGTGCTGGCGCACAAGGCCGATGTCGGCCTCGGCTTCGACGGCGACGGTGACCGCTGCGGCGTGGTCGACAACACCGGCGAGGAGATCTTTGCCGACAAGGTCGGTGTCATGCTGGCGCGCGACATGTCGGCGATCAACGCCAACGCGCAGTTCGTCGTCGACGTGAAGTCGACCGGGCTGTTCGTGACCGATCCCGTCTTGCAGAAGCAGGGCGCGAAGACGGTCTACTGGAAGACCGGCCATTCCTACATGAAGCGGCGCACCAATGAACTGGGCGCGCTCGCCGGCTTCGAGAAGTCCGGCCACTTCTTCTTCAACAAGCCGTTCGGCCGCGGCTATGACGACGGCCTGGTGTCGGCGATCGCGATCTGCGAAATGCTCGACCGCGCCCCCGGCAAGTCGATGGCCGACCTGAAGGACGCGCTGCCGAAGACCTGGTCGTCGCCGACCATGTCGCCGCATTGTGCCGACGAAGCGAAATACGGCGTCGTCGACGCTGTCGTGAAGCACTTCGAGGCGTTGCAGCAGCAGGGCGGGAAGGTCGCGGGCCAGAACATCCGCGACCTCGTCACCGTCAATGGCGTGCGCGTCACGGTCGAGGACGGCAGCTGGGGCCTGGTGCGCGCATCCTCGAACAAGCCGGAGCTCGTGGTCGTGGTGGAAAGCCCGGTCAGCGAGCGGCGCATGCACGACATGTTCGAGGCGATGGATGCCGTGCTGCGCACGCATCCCGAGGTCGGCGAGTATAATCAGAAGATTTGAGCTGGGTGCTCCTGGGTCGTCATTGCCGGGCTTGACCCGGTAATCCATCTCGGAAAAGCTTTCTTGAAAATCGATGGGCACGCGGGTCAAGCCCGCGTGCGACGGTCGGTGTCCGCAGCTTCACGCCGCCCGCAGCGAGGCCAGGAAGCGGTCCAGCTCGGTCTTCAGCCACTCCGATTGCGACGACAGGCCGTTGGCCGCATCGAGCAGTTGTGCGGTCGCGCTGCCGGCCTGCTCTGAGGCGCGGTTGACGTTGAGGATGCCCTTGTTGACATCCCGCGTGCGATCGGCGGCCTGCTGCAAATTGCTGGAGATCTCGCGGGTCGCCGCGCCCTGCTGATCGACGGCGGCCGCGATCTCACCGGAGACCTGGTCGATTTCCGCGATCGTGGTGCCGATGCTGCCGATCGCGCTGACGGCAGCACCCGTCGCGCTCTGGATGTCCTGGATCTGGGCCGAAATCTCCTCGGTCGCCTTGGCGGTCTGGTTGGCCAGTGCCTTGACCTCGCTTGCGACCACGGCGAAACCGCGGCCATGCTCGCCGGCGCGCGCCGCTTCGATGGTTGCGTTGAGGGCGAGCAGATTGGTCTGGCTGGCGATGCTCTGGATCAACGTCACCACCTCGCCGATCTTCTGCGTGCCGGCGGCAAGGCCTTCGACGACGCTGTTGGTGCGGCGTGCCTCGTCGGCGGCCTTGGCGGCGATCCGCGCCGAGCGCGTCACCTGCTCGGCGATGTTGTTGATCGAGGCCGTCAGCTCCTCGGTCGCGGACGCGACGGTTTCCACATTGCTCGAGGCCAGCGTCGATGCGGAGGCGGCGGCGGTGGCCTGGCGGATGGTTTCCGCGTTGCTGCCGTTCATCGTTGCCGACAGGTCCTGCATCGCGCCCGCCGCCACCGCGACGGCCTCGACGACCTCGCCGATCTTGCGCTCGAAGCCGGCGGCGAGCTCGCGCCGCGCGGCATCGCGATCGTGCTTGGCGCGTTCGGCCTCGATGCGCTCGGCATTGGCGCGCGCCTCGGCGGCACCGGCGGCCTCGGCCTCCGCCGCCTTCTGCGCCGACGTCCTGAACAGTTCGGCAAGCGTGTGCGCGAGCCAGATCAACACGCCGGCCTCGATCAGCAGGATCACGGCGTGGAGTACGACGCGACCGAAATCGGCGCCGCCGGGATAGATCGCGGCCGGCAGGATGAAATTCAGCGTCAGGTGATGCAGGGCAACCGCCAAAGTGCCGGCGACGATCGGCCGATAGTCGCAATAGGCGACGAGGCACGCCAGCGCGGCGAAGAAATACATGTGCATGTCGACCTGCCAGAGGTGGCCGGCGAACTGGTAGACCAGCATCGACACGCCGGCCATCAGGGCCACGGCAACGATCAGGCGGGTTGAAACGCCGTTCCCCGAGACGCGCCACGCCACCGTCGCGGCCAGCGCCATCGCGACCATGAAGCCGGCCGGCATCAGCCAGTCGGTGTGCAGCGTCATGCCGACGATGATCGCGATCGGAACGTGCAGCCAGAGCACCAAGAGCAGGATCTTGCTCGCCGTCTCGCGCAGGGCGGCCATTTCATCGCCTTCGAAGGTCATCCCCAACCCCCAGATCGTCATCCGCCCTGAAGCAGCCGGCGATCGCCTGCGGATCCATGGTCAGCAAGGCGCCGGCCTCGTACAGCCGTCCCAGCCCGCCATTGCGGTCAGGCCGCACCACCAGCAGGGCCGGGATCGCGGTCATCCGAACGATCGACGCATCGGCGGATGCGGCGGCCAGCAGCGCGCGCTCGGCGCGCCACCATGGCGGAAAGGCCACGGCCACCACATCGCTGCCCGCACGCACCTTTAGCGACAGCGTTGCGACCGCGATCCAGCTCGCGATCAGCAATGCGGCCGCGCCAAGCCAGGCAGGCCGTCGTCTCGCTGGGATGATCTCCCCCGGCTCCATCGCAGCAGAATACCGCTGCCGGCGCTAACTTCAGGTAAATGCCGAACCGGCCAACTACCTGGGAGCGTATCGACCTTATCGTGTGGGGTGTGCGGCGGCGCTTACGCCGCGGGCACCGGCAGCGCCGTCACCGACTTGATCTTCTCCATCGCGAAGCGCGAGGTGACGTTCTTCAGCGGCACGGCACTGATCAGCTTCTTGTAGAACACGTCGTAGGCCTGCATGTCCGCGACCACGACGCGCAGCATGTAGTCGACGTCGCCGGCCATCCGGTAGAACTCCATCACCTCGGGCATGGCGCTGACGGCGTCGGCGAATTTGCGCAGCCAGGCTTCCGAATGGTCGGCGCTCTCGACCGAGACGAACACCGAAATCCCGAGCCCGATCTTGTTCTGGTCGACCAGCGCCACGCGGCGCAGGATCACGCCGTCGGCCTCGAGCCGCTGGATGCGCTTCCAGCACGGCGTCGACGACAGGCCGACCCGGTCGCCGATCTCGGCGACGGAGAGCGACGCATCCTCCTGCAGCACGGTCAGAATCTTGCGATCGATCGCGTCGAGGCGGCGGCTGTTGTCATGAAGCTGAATGGCGACATCGGTCATAGAAGAAAGTTCCATATGAAGGTTCAATATCCCTCATATAGAGAAGAATCTTCCAAATCAAGCGATTCGTGGCGGCTCAGGTCGGCCTGGCGTCGGCGTGCTGACCCAAAAACTCTTCAACTTCAGTACGTTGCGGTGCGGCATAAGCACCCCCGAAGCGGGTGCATTTCAGCGCTGCAGCAGCCGAGGCGAAGCGGAGCGCGTCGCGCAGCGGCTGTTTCTCGGTGATGGCGAGGGCGAACGCCCCGTGGAAGACGTCGCCGGCCCCGAGCGTGTCGACGGTATGGACCGGGAAGGCCGGGGTTTCCTCCAGCTCGCCGTTCTCGTTGAGCCAGATCGTGCCCATCGGCCCGCGGGTGCCGGCCAGGAAGGAGGGGGTGAGCTTGGCGAGCTTGTGCAGCGCCTGGCCGTCGTCGGTGACGTCGGCGGTCTCCTGCAGCGGCTCGCTGGAAAACACCAGGTGGGAGGAGGCGGTGAGCAGCCCCTCCCGCATCGACATCGCGCGGTCGACGTCGACCACCACGGGGATGCCGCGCTTGACCGCCTCGGCGCAAAGCTCCGTGCAGAACGGCGCGCAGCGGCTCTCGGTCAGGATCGCCGCGCAATCCTCCAGCAACAGCTCGGTCGGCGGCAGCTTGACCTTCCAGAGCTCCGGATCGCGGAAGGTGACGATGGTGCGTTCGCCGCTGTCGTCGATCATGATCGCCGAGATCGGGGTGACGAGGTTCGGCATGTGGATCAGATGATTGGTCTCGATGCCTTCCTGGGCGAGCTTGTCGAAGATGTAGCGGCTCGAGGTCTCCTGCGAATCGCCCATCGGTCCGCAGATCGAAGCGCGCCCGCCCAGTCGGACGATGCCGATGGCGGCGTTCAGCGCATTGCCGCCGCAGATCTCGTCGAAATGCGTCGCATTCTCCTTGGAGCCGCGCGCCGGGACGCTGACGCGAAAGGTCAGGTCGCGCACCGGCAGGCCGATGCAGAGGATGCGGGGCGGGACTTTCGGGGCGCCGTTCTGAAAATTCATGCGGGGATCCGTCGCAATGGTTCCGTTACTGCCAGAACTCTGTCCAGCTTTAATCGGCAGAACGATGTCCGGTTCCCGCTATTTGTCCAACGGGTTCTGGTGATGCACCCAGCGGCCGAGCAGATGATGGGCAATCGCGAACGGATGCGGGCCGGCGAGCCCTTCGGGATGCTGGCGCTTCAGCATCAGCGACGCCTCGGCATGGTCGAACCAGCGCGCATCTTCCAGCTCGGTGCGGTCGACCACGATGTCCTCGTTGGTCGCGCGCGCGGTGCAGCCGATCATCAGCGATGACGGATAGGGCCAGGGCTGCGTCATGTAGTAATTGACGTCGGTGCAGCGGATGCCGGACTCCTCGAGAATCTCGCGCCGCACGGCGTCCTCGATGGTCTCGGCGGCTTCCACGAACCCGGCGAGGCAGGAATACATGCCGGGCATGAACTGCTTCTGCCGTCCCAGCAGCACCTTGTCGCCATACGTGACCAGCATGATCACCACCGGGTCGGTGCGCGGAAAGTGCTCGGCCTTGCAGCTCGGACATTCGCGCTTCCAGCCGCCGTCCTTCATCGCCGTGCGGGTGCCGCAGTTCGCGCAGAAGCCGTGGCGCTGATGCCAGGTCACCATCGATTTCGCCATTGCGATGGCCGAGAGCTGCTCGGGCGGCACCACCCCCTGCATCGCCATGCCGCGCAATTCGGTGATCGCGACATCGGCGCGTCCGACCAGCTTCTCGGCCGCCTGCGGCGCGATCCCCATGCCGAAGATCGGCGCGGCGTCGCGCAGTCCGAGAAAGATCGTGCCGGGATTGGCGCCGTAGCTGCGGGCTTCCTCCAGCGAGAGCAGTGCGCGGGCCCCGCCATCCTCCTGCTTCACGACCAGCGAGTCGCGATAGATCACGTAGGCGCGGGCCTCGCGGTGGCCTTCCAGCGCGAACAGTTTTTCGTCGTTGGTGCGCAGATGCGCGGCGCGGTCCAGCACGTGGGTGACGAAGGCCGGCTGGCCGAGCGGAAATGAATCGAATGCAGACATTGAATCTCAACCCAACCAGATCTTGCGGCGAAGCGCGCTGATGAAATTCTGCACTTCCTCGGCGTCATGCGCCAGCGGCGGCATCACGCCCCAAACGGGACGCGGCCATGCAGCGTCGCTGGTGCGGCGCGCGATGACATGGACGTGCAGCTGCGGGACGAGGTTGCCGAGCGCGGCGACATTCAGCTTGTCGCACTTGGTGACCTCTTTCAGGGCCCGCGAGACGCGGGTGATCTCGGTCATCAGCTGGGCCTGCTCGACCTCGTCGAGGTCGATGATCTCGACCGCACCGTCGCGCCGCGGCACCAGCAGCAGCCACGGATAATGCGCATCCTTGATGACGAGCACCTTGCACAGCGGCAGGTCGCCGATGTCGATGGTGTCTTTCTTGAGCTGCGAATGCAGCGACCAATTGGAGGCGGACATGGGGGGCAAATAATGCCTTTCCGTGTTCCCAGACAAGTCCCACAAAGCCAGCCTTACAAAGCCGGGTCAGGCCGCTTGCTTTCCGGCGGTTTTGGCCCCAAATAGGGACCGGGAGATTGGCGGTGGACGAGCCACTCGCCAACCGGGTCAGGTCCGGAAGGAAGCAGCCCTAACGAGGTCCGGATCGGGTCGCTCGTCAGTCTCCTACCTGTTTTTCCGAGCGAATCGCGCTGGAACGGCGGTCTCCGCGCCCGGCGCTCGATTTTGGCTCCTATCCGCACGCCGGCTGAAGAGACAATTCCCAAGTTGCGGATCGATGCATGAATGACGCTGGCGACCCCTCCCATCCGTCCGACGGCGCAGGCAAAGGGAGCCTTGACGGCGGTTTCGATCTCGGCGGCGCGCCGGACGCCGCAAAACCCTACCGCGTTCTTGCCCGCAAATACCGCCCCTCCAGCTTCGAGGACCTGATCGGCCAGGAGGCCATGGTGCGCACCGTCTCGAACGCGTTCGAGACCGGGCGGATTCCGCAGGCCTGGATCCTCACCGGCGTCCGCGGGGTCGGCAAGACCACCACCGCGCGCATCCTCGCCCGCGCCTTGAACTACGCCAAGCCGGACGGCTCGGTGCAGGGGCCGACCATCCACATGCCGGACCTCGGCATCCACTGCCAGGCGATCATGGAAAGCCGGCACATGGACGTGCTGGAGATGGACGCCGCCTCCCACACCGGCGTCGACGATGTCCGCCAGATCAACGACAGCGTGCGCTACGCGCCGGCCAGCGCGCGCTACAAGGTCTACATCATCGACGAAGTCCACATGCTGTCGACGGCGGCCTTCAACGCCTTCCTGAAGACGCTGGAGGAGCCGCCGGAGCACGCCAAGTTCGTGTTCGCCACCACCGAAATCCGCAAGGTTCCGATCACGGTGCTGTCGCGCTGCCAGCGCTTCGACCTGCGCCGCGTCGAAGCCGACGTGCTGATGAAGCATCTCGGCAACATCGCGGCCAAGGAAGGCGTCGAGGTCGAGCCCGAGGCGCTCGGCATCATCGCGCGGGCGGCCGAGGGATCGGTGCGCGACTCGCTGTCGCTGTTCGACCAGGCGATCGCGCATGCCGCGGGCAATGTGAAGGCCGATGCGGTCAGGCAGATGCTCGGCCTCGCCGACCGCACCCGCGTGATCGATCTGTTCGAACAGCTGGCGCGCGGCGATATCGCCGCCGCCTTCGCCGAATTCCGCGCGCAATATGACGTCGGCGCCGATCCGGTCGTGGTGCTGTCCGACCTTGCCGAGTTCGTCAATTTCGTCACCCGCGTGAAGTTCGTGCCGGGGACGGCCGACAATGTCGCGTTCGGCGAGACCGAGCGGGTGCGGGCGCGTGAATTCGCCGCCAAGCTGTCGATGCGGGTGCTGTCGCGGATGTGGCAGATGCTGCTCAAGGGGATCGCCGAGGTGCAGACCGCGACGCGCCCGGCCGCTGCCGCCGAGATGGTGCTGGTGCGGATCGCCTATGTCGCCGACCTGCCGACGCCGGACGAGGTGATCCGGATGATCGAGCAGAATGGCGGTGGCGCTGCGCCCGCGACGTCGGGTTCCGCCGCCTCGCAACCGCCGCGCGGCGCACCGAGCTCGGCGATGCCGGCCATGCCGTCGGCGCCGGTGCGCACGCCGCAGGCCGCGCCGCGCGGCGATCTCGCCGCGCGTCCGCAGATGGCAGCGCCGGTCGCCGATGCCGCGCCGGCGCTGCGGATATCAAGCTTCCCGCAGCTGATCGCGCTCGCCGGCGAGAAGCGCGACATCATGATGAAGAGTGCGCTGGAGGCCGATGTGCGGCTGGTGCGCATCGAGGACGGCCAGCTCGAGATCGCCCTCGAGCCGAAGGCGCAGCGCGCGCTCGTCACCGATCTGTCGCGCAAGCTCGAACTATGGACCGGGCGGCGCTGGACCGTGATCATTTCCAACGAGGCCGGCCAGCCCACGGTGCGCTCGCAGAACGAATTGGCGCGCAGCGAGCACCAGCGCGCCGCCGAGGCCGATCCGCGCGTGCAGGAGGTGCTGGCGCGCTTCCCCGGCACCAAGGTGGTCGAGGTTCGCCGCCTTGCCGCCGAGGTTCCGGTTTCGGATGCCACCGGCGAAGACCCGATTGAAACTTCCGACAGCGATGACGATTGATATTTGGCTACAGGGACGCACGCATGGCTGATTTTCTCGGCATGATGAAGCAGGCAGCGCAGCTGCAATCCAAGATGCAGGAGATGCAGGAACAGCTCGGCAATGTCGAGGTCGAAGGCATCTCCGGCGGCGGCCTGGTCACGGTGCGCATGACCGCCAAGATGGAAGTGAAGGGCATCAAGATCGATCCGTCGCTGATGAAGCCGGAGGAACGCGAGGTGCTCGAGGATCTCCTGGTCACCGCGCATGGCGATGCCCGTCGCAAGGCCGAGACCGCGATGCAGGAGAAGATGATGGCTCTGACCGGCGGGCTCAGCCTGCCGCCGGGATTTGGTCCGACTTAAATGGCTGCAAGCGTCGCCGGCCCCGAGATTGAACGCCTGATCCAGTTGCTGGCGCGGCTGCCGGGCCTCGGGCCCCGTTCGGCGCGGCGCGCGGCGCTGCATCTGATCAAGAAGCGCGAAGCCCTGATGACGCCGCTGACCGCGGCGCTGCAGGTCGCGATCGACAAGATCCAGGTCTGCAAGACCTGCGGAAACATCGATACACAAAACCCCTGCACGGTGTGCACCGATCCGCGCCGCGATCCCTCGATCATCGTCGTGGTCGCAGACGTCGCCGACCTCTGGGCGCTGGAACGCGCCAATGCGACCAATGGCCGCTATCACGTGCTGGGCGCAACGCTGTCGCCGCTCGACGGCGTCGGTCCGCAGGATCTCACCATCGATCAGCTGGTGGCGCGCGCGCATGCGCCTGAGGTCAGCGAGATCATCCTGGCGCTCAATGCGACCGTCGACGGCCAGACCACCGCGCATTACATCACCGACCTGTTGTCGGAGGCCAATGTGCGGGTGACGCGGCTGGCGCATGGCGTGCCGGTCGGCGGAGAGCTTGATTACCTCGATGAAGGTACGCTATCGGCTGCGATGCGGCAGCGCACGCTCTTCTAGCGCGCGCTCGACAGTCGGACGTGGCGGCGTTTGCCGAGCGATCCGTCACAAGTCGAAAAGATCGCACTGAAACAAAATGATAGGGTGGGTGACGATTCGGGGACGGTCATCCACGCTCTGACGAATCAAGTACGGAACCACCGCAAATGACGACACACCGATTCGGCGTACGCTTGTTCGGCGTACGTTTGGGCTTTGCGCTTCTGGCGGCAACGTTCGCCGCGCCTTGCGCCATCGCACAGCAGGCCGACGCGCCGCAGAAGCCCGGCAAGATGATCCGGGCCGGCGACGTGCTGTCGGGAGAGCTCGGCGTCATGAAGGTGCGTGACGCCAAGAACCGCGGCAAGCGCGTCGCGACCTACCAGATCACCAGCGAGCCGCGCCGTCTGCCGCCGCCGAACGGTCTGTGCAATCTCGAGACCGGGCCGGAAACCTTCCAGCTGATTCCGACCAACGACGCCCAGGCCGCGCAGCTCAAAAGCCTCTCCGGCAAGGAAATCTCGGTGAAGGTCGACGAGGTCGCCTGCGCCAAGGATGCCGGCGAGATGAGCGAAGCCATCGTCACCAAGTGGAGCGTGGTGGCGAAGTAGCTGCCCCAACTTCGGTGTCATCGCCCGGATGCGCGGGTAACGACACCGCGCTGTTTCTTGAGTTGCGATCCATCCTCATCGTCGTCCTGGCGAAGGCCAGGACCCAACCACCGGCCTTGCTTGTCGGATGGATCGTGGCCCCGACATCGCGCAACAATTCGCATTTGGGGTAATGGGTCCTGGCCTTCGCCAGGACGACGCGCGGAGAGAGTGGTTCCGCGGCTTCTCCGCTGAATTACGAACGCCTCTGGAATACTGGATCACCCGGTCAAGCCGGGCTACAGGCGACTAAACCCTGACCGGTCCCAGCTCGTCGAAATGCCCGCGCCGCTGCAGCCAGGCCAGCAGGATCAGGCTCGGGATCGCGACCAGCACGCAGATCACGAAGAACATCTGCCAGCCGACGGCCTTGGCGACATAACCAGCGCCTGACGACAGATAGGTGCGGCCGACCGCGGCGAGCGCCGTGAGCAGCGCGTACTGGGTCGCGGTGTGCAGCGGGTTGCGGCACAGTGCCGACAAATAGGCGACGAAGATCACGGTGCCGATCGCGCTGGTGAAATTCTCCGCGGTGATCGCAAGCGCGAGCGCCCATTGATCTACCCCGACATGGGCGAGCCAGGAGAACGACAGGTTGGCGACCGCCTGCAGCACGCCGCCGATCCAGAGGCTGGTCGCCAGCGAATAGCGCCGCGCCACGAAGCCGCCGGCAAAGCCGCCGATCAGGGTCGCGGCGAGGCCGACGCCCTTCACGATCGCCGCGTAATCGACCTTGGAAAAGCCGATGTCGATCACGAACGGCGCGGTCATGGTGCCTGAAAACGCGTCGGTGAACTTGAACAGCACCACAAAGGCGAGCGCCGCGAAGGCGTCCTTGCGGCTGAGGAACTCGGAGAACGCGCCGAGCGCCGCGTGCAGCACGCGTTCGGCCGCGTTCTGCGCATGCGTCGCCGCCTCCGCGCCCTTCGATTGCGTCGGCTCGGTCGCCGCAAGTGCGGTGACGATGCCGATCACGACCAGCGCGGCCATCACCACATAGCCCCACATCCACGCCGACAGGCGCACGAGGCCAGCGGACTCGAAGCCGCTGACGATGAACAGCGCGCCGGCGGTCGAGACCAGCATGCCGACGCGATAGGCCGCGACATAGGACGCCATGCCGGCGGCCTGCTCGCTTTCGGGCAGGCTTTCGACGCGGAAGGCATCGACCACGATGTCCTGCGTCGACGAGGCGGTTGCGACCAGCAGCGCGGCAAAGGCCGCGAACCATGGCGATCGCGCCGGATCGGCCATCGCCAGCACCAGGATCGCCGCGATCAAGAGCAGCTGCGAGAACAGCAGCCAGCCGCGGCGGCGGCCGAACATCTGCGTGAACAGCGGCACATGCAGCGCGTCGACCAGCGGCGCCCAGAGGAATTTCAGCGTGTAGGGCGTGCCGATCAGCGCCAGCAGCCCGATGGTGCCGAGATCGACCCCGGCCTCCTTCATCCAGACCTGCAGCGTCGAGCCCGACAGCGCCAGCGGCAGCCCCGAGGAAAAGCCCAGCAGCAGCACGATCAGCACCCGCGGCTGCAGGTACACGGCAAAACTGTCGCGCCACGAGGTGGCGGCGGGGGGATTCTTTTCCGGTTGGGTCGCGGTCACTTCGGGCGCGGTCATGTCCCTCTGTTAGCAGATTCGACCGCAGCTGCCTTGGCTCCCTCTCCCCGCTCTTTCGCGGGGAGAGGGTTGGGGTGAGGGGCTTTCTCAGCGAATTATGACGGGTGCAATGTGCGGAAGCTCCCCCTCACCCGAAATTCGCGCGATGCGCGAATTTCGACCTCTCCCCGCAAGCGGGGCGAGGTGACTTCGGGGCTACTCCCCCGCCTGCAGCTTGCGCGGGGCGGGGAACAGG